>CAJOKY010000070.1 GCA_905235425.1 uncultured Selenomonadaceae bacterium | reverse complement strand
TGTCCAAATTCGCCGACTTTCCAAATTAACGGGCGGCGTGATTAATCTGAAATATTTTCCGCGCCAAATCATAACGTCATCCGGTTTAATGTCAGTGCGGTAGCGAACAGTGACGCGGTATGTTATCGTGTTAATGCGTTCAGGCGTATTGTCGCTGATTTTTCCCGTAAGCGGCAAGACTTTAGCCCACACCATACACCTCAGATTTTCTGCATCTTTGATGATATTTCCGCGAATATCCCGCGTCGTGCCATAAGAAACAATGCTGATTCGCTCCGATAAATCGTCCACTGACATTTGTTTTAAAGCATTTCCTTCGGTACGCATAAATCTCCTGTTTTAAAATTTTTTGGACATCAAGGCACAATGCCGGTATCGGATGCCGCAACGTTGTCATCGTTAAAATACTGCAACTGCGTCATCATTGATTTAATCGTATAGCTTAAATCGTGCTGCGAATTGTCCCTGTTTTGATAATACTCCGCCGCTATGATCATAGACAACAAATCTGCTTTAGACGCAAACTCCGAATAAATCAAATAATTATCGGCGTAATTTGAAATTGCTCCCGCCAAATAATTTGTCGCCGTATCCAAAAACTGTTGCAGTAAATCATCTTCCCAGTCAACATCTATTCGCATATAGCCTTTGAATTGTTCAAGAGTAACCATACCGTTACAACTTCACTTTCAACGCAACCATAGAATTGGGATCAGTGACCACTACGCCGAAACGAATAATTCCCATAAGTGCCAGTGCGTATTTGCGCCAAAGATATTCGCGGCTTGTCGTTAACTCCATACCTTTACGCTCAAAGAAAGTTAAGTATGACTTCATATCTCCGACAAAAATCGGCGCAAAAGTATCATTGCCGCTTGTCGTATTTGGAAGTGTGGTATTCGGAATCACAACTACATCTTTTCCTCTGAACCGATATTTATTCGGCTCTGTAACGTCCGGCTGAAATAATGGGCGATTTTGTCCGTCGTCAAGATTAGCCAGCCACAAGAAAGTATCCTGATTGACATAAATTTTACTTGCGGGTTCGTACACGCCGTCAAGAGTTTTGAAAAGCGCGGTATTTAATGCCTTGTACGTTGAAATGGTTGTCGCCGCCGCTATGTTAGTTGCCGTGTTGCCGGTAATCAAAGTATTCAGCGGTTCAAGGATTTTCTGATTTTCGGTTTTCACTGACGCTTCGGCAAGTTGCCTTCCTATCACGCTGATAACATCAATGTCGGCGTCTTCGACAAGCTGATTTGAAATCGGAATAATCAATCCGTAATCGGAAATTGTATAGGTTGCTTCCGTGAAAGACACATCAGATTCTGCAACGTCCGTCATTTCGACAAACGGTTCAAACGTTAAATTTTGTGCAGGCAATATTGGCCAGCGTCCCGAAGGTGTGGTTGTTTGCACGACCGAAACATAATCTTTCAATGCAACGTAATTTTGCCTGAACTCTTGCAACGTTTTTATCTGTTCGGAACTGACCAAAACGCCGCCGCGCGTAGCTACCGATTCAATTTGACCTGGTGCGCCGGGACTTCCCGTAACATTGAAGTAAGCGTTGCGTTCGTCATCGGTAAGCGGTTGCGGAACATTGCGCAAAGGATTCATCAAAATTTTATTAAACGCACGGTTACGCAATTTTGCGTTATCTTTAGTCGCCATATCAGAAATTGGCGTCGCGTCTTTCAAGAAATTTTTTAAGTCTGATTTTTCCTTCGCTTTTGCAATGTGATATTCGTCCATAAGTCTATCGAGTTCATCAGCCGCCTTGCGGGCGGCTTTGATTTTCATTTCTTGCTGAAGGTTGTCAACTTCGTTGCGTTTATGTTCAATCGCCTGTAAAAGTTCGTCCGATTTTTTCAATTTTCATCTCTCCCTGTTCAAAAGTAATGTCTTTGCCTCCGCCAAAACCTTATTAATTTGGTTTATGTCCTCTGCATTTTTAGGTAAGAAAAACCCGCTGATTGACTTAGGCATATTTTTAAAGTGTATATTCCGAAATTCCTTTTCTGTTGCAATACCGTTAATCATTGTCAAAGGCTCTGTCACTTCAACCCTAAATTTTTCGGCGGCTTGTGTTCCGGTAAACCAAGTTTCGCTGTTCATCATTTCGTGAATATCTTCATCTGTTATTCCGTCAAGCGCTTTTTTTCTGTAGGTAGTTTCCAAGCCTTCCTGCAGTGTATCCAATATTTCGGCGGCTTTGCGCAGTTCGTCCGCGTTGCCTTCCAAAACCGAATACGGGCGGTGTATCATAAGGTAAGCATTTGAAGGCATTCGGCAAACATCCGCACTAAAGAAAATTTGACTTGCAATGCTCGCCGCTATCCCGTCAATAATTGCCGTCGTCTTGGGTTTATGATTCGCAATAAGGTTAGCCATTGCCACGCCCGCAAAGACATTTCCGCCCTGCGAATTAATATGTATCTCAAGTGCCTTGTCTTTTATTGCGTCCAACTGCTCTTTAAGTTTTGTCGGAAATTCATAACCCGTAGTATCACCGTCGCGCCATCCTCTTATCCAGCTGCCTTCGTCATCATCTACGATCCCGCCGCTTATATAAATTTCCGCTACTTCCGCGTTATTCTTTATTGTTAGCATTGTTATTACCACTCTTTGATTCATAAGCCGCGCCAATATTTTCAAGCGCAACAAAACTTCCGTTGACTATTCGGGTATCTCCGTGTTCGCAAGGCGGTTTATCCAAAAACGCTCGCGCCTCGTTTATCGAATACACCGAATTTTGTACGAGCTTTTGAATTATATCTGCCTGTACTTCGGGATTTGTCCTAAGCAAAACAGAAACATTGAATTTCCAATGCAGACCGTTCAATATTTCTTTTCTGTCCAAAAGTTTATAGTTTAACTCTTGCTCGTAGTTTGTGATAATGTAAAGCAATGTATTGGCTAAAAACGAAACTTGCTGAGCTGCCTCCGACGCATAGGACGACTTTGTTAAATCGTTTAACTGCGCGGGCTGAATACCGAACGCCGCCGCTATCTGCAACGCCGAATATTTTTTAAGCTCGAAGAATTGACTGTCCGTAAGTTTTAAATCCAATTTCTGAACATCAAACCCAATCGGCAACGTAAACAATCGGCGTCCCTTTTCGTTGGATTGACGAATTATTTCATCAAGTATTCTGTCCTGACTTTCGCGCTTTAAGTCGCCCGTGTATTTGACGAACGCACTTGCGACAAGTCCCTTGCTGTAAAGTTCGTTTAAAAACTTCGTACTTGCTTTTTGTCCTGCAAAACTTGCAGCTAAAATCTCACGAACAGATTTTCCTGAAAGTCCGCTGTCATCGGTTATCCACGATTTAAAATGCAAAATTTCTTCCGGCGCGAAATAATGAATCTTGCCGTTTCTTTCATCCGTGTATTGGTAGTAATATGTCCGCTCTGTAAATCGCGGCGAATTGTTTACCCAAATTTGCACACATCGCGGGTCCAGCGGATATAAGCCCTCGATTTTCCCATTAATGCGGTTAATGTACGCATAGGCATTCCCGCGATAATTGCGATTAAACTCAATGTAGGTGAAAAACCGCGCCGGCGTCATAAACTCGTTGGGCTTTACGCTTAAAAACCAAGTTGCGGGGTGATCGTTGATTCTTTTTTTTTCTTTGTCCAAAAGGTAGCAGGGAATTTTCCCGATACTTTCAGCCAAAATTTTTAAGCACGTGAAAAAAATAATTTCGCCCAAGTCACTGTCCGTATCTGCGGAATATGAACTGCCGAAAAGTTCCATAATCTGCGACATCGAAAAAGTATTATTGTCTGCTCTGTTCCACGCTTGCCGCAAATTTTTCAATTTACCTTTTAATTTATCTAACAATTGCACATATGACTACCACCTTTCAGATTAAGCAACTGTCGCTAATGTTAATGACACAATCGCCGCGTTGAATTGCGTCGATTAATCCTGCGTTTATTGCCTCCGTCGCCGTTAATTTTTCCACTTCAACATCTATCATTTTTACCACCTGTACCCTGCGCCGACGCCGCCTTCTCTTACGTCGACGTGTATAAAATCACTTTCGCGATAAATCCCTATCCCGTCAAACGGTAACTTCTCGACACAACTTTTAAAGTCATTGAATGATAAACCGTCGGGACGCGCGACATCGGCGGCAGTACCTAAACAATGTTGCGAATTAGGTACTCCGTCAATCGCCGCGTTATGTTCCCTGCAACGATAGCCGCTGTTTATGTACAGCGGTCTGTTGCCGCAAAGTTTTCTGAGTTCCTCAAGCAGGTTGATTAATTCTTGCCAAATTTTAAGACTGTGTCCGCAGTTACAAGTGTGCTGGTCTTGTCCTCTGCACCAAAACTCGCTCTTTGCGAAATGCTCCGATAACATTTCTTCTTGATAAATTGTTGTCGGTTTATCCAAAACATCTGGCTTTACTGCGCCGTATCTGTACCAATTCGCCTTGCCTATTATTTCTTCAAGACGCGCATATAGATTTTTGCCGGGACAATCTGTCGTCATTAAATCACAATGCCCGACGATATTTGCCCGTGTTGTCGGGATTGCATAATCTGCGCAAAGATTCGCGATTAGCATTGCCGCTGATTCTATTTGCGCGTTTGTAGGCTGATTATTGCCTATGTAAGTTCCTGAAATAAGTATCCCTATGGAGTGCCAATTCTCACCGTATGCGTGCGCTCCCAACGCCCAAATTGGTCTGCCGCGTTCGATTGTTCCGTTTTTTCTTATGACGAAGTGATAACCTATTCCCGCATATCCTTGATTCTTATGCCAACGGTGTACTTCTTCGGCGGGCGTATCTGTATCGACGCCGTTTTCATTGCCGAGATGATGCAGGACAATCATTTTTGTTTCGTAGCGCTCCGAAGGATTGACAAAGTTTAGTCGCGTTTCCCTTATGCTTACTCTTTCCATTTATTTTTCCTCCGACAAATCGTCTCCGTCATCATCGCTTGTGTCATCGTCTACAATTTGAAAAAGGCACAAGACGCCCAAAATTACGAATATTGTACCGAGAATTGCCGCCATAATTTTTCCTCCAACAAAAAAGCACCTGCCTTTTGACAAGTGCTTTCAATTTCTGTTCCTGTCTATTGCACTCAACCACGCCTCAAGCGCCTGTTCGCCTTCAGGTTGACTGTTCCGCTTATCTCCAATGAAAACTTTCCACGCGTCAATTATTGCATCTACCGCGTCAATTCTGTTTGTCTGCGTCGCCTTATCAATCTTAATTTCACCAAAAGAATTTGGCGCATTGACTATAGCGTTTACCATTGACCAACTTAAAAGCGCGTTATGTTTGTCATAGCGAACAATCCCTGCCTCTACCGACAATTTAAAATCTTGCGTTGCCTCGTTTAAACTCCGCGCAGATTGCGGCACTTCTATTAAATCACAATTTAATATTCTTTCAAGGTCTGACAAAATTCCCGCTATATTATGTGAATCATACGCAACGCTGATGAATTTCAAGTCGTACTTTTCAATCATACTTTCCAATTCGGAAAGTATGTGCTTGTAGTCTGTCTTGATTCCGTACGTCCCCGAAGTCAAGGTTAATTGCCCTGCGGTCGCCCATAATCTGTACGGCGCATCATCTGTATTTTCGTGTTCTGCCAGTCTTAGCTCCGGCAAATAGCTATGTGACCAAACGTAAACTTTATCGTCATCGACCAATGGCGGAAATACCAGCGCTATTGACGTTAAGTCACCGCCACTTGATAAATCGATTCCAAGATAACATTCCCGTCCGCGCATATCTTCAAGCTTTAAATCGCAACCGCACGCACGCCATTTTTCTGCGTCAATGTATGCACCGCCGCTGTAGGTTACCCAACGATTTAATGACTTCGTAAGGAAATTAACTAACTCGGCGCCCTGCTTTTCTTTTGCATCGATAGCTTTTTCAGCCATTCGCGCTATCATTTCTTTGTTCAGCGTGTCATCTTCATTCCACAGTAAAAGCGGGTTAGCCTTAGCCCAATTTTCGGGTAGCCAAATATCGGCGTCGTCATCCATTTCAGTTATGAAGACAAACAAACTTTCCTTTTCAATAGCACCACTCAAAACTTTTTTGCAGAATTGATAATGTTCGTAGCAAGGCGCATTAAGATTAAATCCTGCTGTGGTTATGGCAAGCGTCAAGGCATTATCTACATTAACCTGACCGTCAAATAGCAGTTTATAGAGTTGGTTATTGGGGTGGGCATGGTACTCGTCAATTACGCTAAGCACCGATCGGAACCCGTCGGCAGTTTTTGTATCACGCCCGATAGCTTTGATTGTCGAATTGGTTACCAGTGAAGTAATTGTACTGTCATATCTTTTGACTTTGTATAGTTCGGAAAGTTCCGCGTCTGATTCTATGAACTTCGCAACTTCTTCCCAAACGATTTTAGCCTGATCCATTTTCGTTGCCGCGCAGAAAATCCTGCCGTATTTGTATCCGCTGAACGTCGCAAAGTCATTGCACATTTCGCCGGCGATAAATGATTTTCCATTTTGCCTTGCCATTTGGATATAAGCTTCACGAAATCTGCGCGTCTTGGTACGTTTCTTACGCCAGCCGAAAAGACTTCCGATAATGAAATTTTGAAAGCCGCGTGTCTTCAAAGGTCGGGCGTTATTCCCTTCGCCGATTGTTAATTTGTTTGCAAGATTAATGTGTCGCTCGGCAATGTTGGCGTCAAAAATATATTCAAAATTTTTTCGGGACATATCGTCCAAATGTCGCTTGCAAGCAAGGTATTCAGTACGTCCGCAAATTTTCCCGCCGTCAATTATTAATTTTGCATATGCCGTTGTTCTATCCATTGTCTTCTATGCCTTCCAAAAATTTATTCTTAGTTTTTTCAGTTTTAGGCGGTGCAAGTTTTAATCTATCTATTGCCGACAAGCCAAGTTTGCAGGATATACTCCGCATTTCTTTATGATAATCCATTAAGGCTTTGCGCATCAGATTAACCGAACTTGAATGAAATTCTTCACCGGCAATATATTTATCGCTTTCCATTATCGCCAAAGCTCGGTCGAAGTAAAAGCAGTACGCGACTAAATCAGGCAAATCCAGATTATCAAGCCAAAAGGCTTCAACGGCGATTTTTTCAAATTCTGCCTTAGCACGTGACGACAAAAAATCAGGCGGCACTAATTTTTCACGTCCCGACTTAAACGCAGATTCGCTTGCTTGCCTTTGAGCAATTTCGGCATTTGTGAAATGTCGGTTATTAAGTGCTAAAATTTTTCTTGGTCTGGGCATAATTTTTTCTCCAAAATAAAAAACGTCACATTGGGACGACATCAAAAAACGTTGATATACCTCACTTTTTAAGGAGTTTTTGCGCGAAAAAAGTTGGGACGCGCTTATTCTTCACATCATCACAAACTTTTTCAACTCCCCCCTGTTATTTTTATCAACTTTTTCTGCAAATCATCTTTTGATTCATCGCTCCTTTTATACTCGCTGTGAAAAAAATTATGCGTCTTTGTTGATATATATATTAAATTCCAAACAGATAACTTTAGATCCGGTCTTTCCTCTACTGTGTAAATGTGATGCACCGTGTTTCCTTTTTCCAAATATCCCTGCGACAATTTGTATTCATCTAATCCGTTCGCCCTTGCCTTGACCTGCTCTACTATCGCCCGCCATTGTCGAGAGCGGTAGAAAGTATCTTTTTCTTTGTCGCGTCTTTCGGCATTATAAAGTTTGTGTCGTTCGCTTTGACAAGGACAGCGTTCATTGTGCGGTAATTTATTACCGCACTTCGCGCAGATTTTCAGAAGCATAAAAATCACTCCAACAAAAAAGTTGCCAATGGAGGCAACTTAAAAATCTATGTTCGTCAATTTTATTCAGTCGCTTTCAAGTTTATTATACATTGATCGTCAAGGTGCTATTTGTGCTTTTTTGTCCTCAAGCACAAAAATTTTCTCGAAGGACATTAAAGCTTTTCCGTGCAAAGTATAAGTATACCGTAAAGACAAATTCATTATGTTTGCTATTTCCTTCCATGATTTATTCGTCAGGTATCTATATTCAAGGATAATCCTTTCGTCTTTCCTTGTGATTTTATCAATGCAGGCAACTGCTGTCTGGCGTAAAGCAAAAAAATCTTTAACATAATTTTCAACTTTATCAGATTCTTTCAAAACGTTTACAACGGCGTTTTCAATTCGTGATTGGCTTTGCACATTAATTGAAGGAGTTCCGCTAATAACGGTCGTGATTTTATGTGCCAAAGCTTGGAGTTTTTTAAGTTGTTCGATTTTGCTTTCTAATGATCGCGATGAATCGGACAGTCTCTGCAGAAATTCTTTCCCAGTCATAATCCTTGTGTCACTCCTCTCTTGTCATACCAAGTGGGGTTATCTGTCCACGAGGGCGCGCGTCGACGCCCGAGCCTGTTGACCTGTGCGGCTGAAAGTGTTATGGCGCCTAGCTTTTCTGGTCAAGCCCTGCATTGGCGGGATTTTCGGCGTGGTTTCTGTCCACCAGGCTACGCGTCTCCGTGCTTCCATCTATTTCCTGCTTTTCTTTATGCCTCCGAAGTTCGCATTCTATCTAGCTTTTTTCTGTCAAGAGTCAATAATGATAGCAGTTTAATCAAAGAGGGTAGTGAAAGACTCAAGTGAACAAACCATTTCTATAATACCAAGAGGGTTTTCTCCCTGCAAAAAATTTCAATCAACACTCTACAAATTTTGATATTATATAATATCACACGTGCGAACTATTATGCAACTATGTCGTGCTTGACGCCTTCACTCTAAAAGTTTATAATTTCAAAAATTTTTTTGGGGGCGCTGACGATGAAAAATTTTAGAGAGTTTGTAAAAACCCATAAAACTCAGCTGTATGCGTTAGCAAGGCAAAATACCAAGCGCAACGAAAATGGTGACGCTGTAATTTCCCGCGAGGATTCTTGGTTTTACGAAGATGTTTGGGACGAAGATTATAAGGAGCTGGTAGCTAGTGATAACAATTCAGCCGCAAGAAGTATGGTACGCTAATTTTCCTTACGCCGAAGATTCATCTAAGTTCAAAAGACGCCCTGTCATTGTTCTGGATGTAGACAATGACAGTTGTACCGTTTTGTCAATGAAGATAACCTCTAGAAATCCACGAAGTGAATTTGAAATTGAAATATTTGACTGGGCAACAATACCTTTAGACCATATTTCGACAGCAGACGCTGCAAGTGTACAGAATATTCCTAAGTCCAGTTTCGACAAAAGGGTAGGACGACTTAGCGATGATGATTGGGATAATGTGACCGATTTATACTACAGCTATCTAAAATCCATCGGAGCGGTTTGGTGATTCTTCGCCTTGCCGTTTTTTTATTTCTTCATCGGCAAGGGAAAAAATTTCATTTTTTGCTCCTCCTCCCAAATGATACTTTCGGTTATCACGTCAATCACGGTTTTTGTAGGTACGTTGTACTTTTCGGCAACGTCCATTACCAACCCCGCTATGTGAAAAAGCAGATAACCTTTT
>CAJOKY010000069.1 GCA_905235425.1 uncultured Selenomonadaceae bacterium | reverse complement strand
TTTATGGCAGATTGTTTATTTTGCAAAATTGCAGGCGGTGAAATTCCGTCAAATTTTTTATACGAAGATGAAAGCCTTGTAGCCTTCAATGACATAAATCCTCAAGCGCCGACACATATTCTGATTGTGCCGAAAAAACATATCGGCAGTATCAACGATTTTCAAGAAGTCGACAAAGACCTTGCCGCGCATATTTTGGTTGACGTTGTACCTAAAATCGTCAAGGATTTAAAAATTGATGAAAGCGGTTATCGCGTCGTGATAAATACCGGCAGAGAAGGCGGGCAGACTGTACCGCATTTGCACTTTCATATTTTGGGTGGACGTTCCATGCAGTGGCCGCCGGGTTGAATTGAAAATTTAGAGGGTAGAGAGTAGAAGGTAGAGGGTAGGCTAACAGCTAACACCTAAAAGCTAATAGCTAATAGCTAACAGCTAACAGCTATTAGCTAACCGCTAACTTTAGAAAGGAACTTAAATTTTGAAAAAATATTTACTTGCCGTGTTGGTAGACAATAAGCCGGGCGTTTTAACTCACGTGTCGGGACTTATCAGCCGCCGCGCCTTCAATATCGAAAGTATTTCCGCAGGCTATACTGAAGAGCCGAGCGTTACGCGTATTAATATTGTTGTCAGCGTCGAATCGGAAAATGAATTGGATCAAGTCGTCAATCAGCTTAGCAAATTAATTGACGTGATAAAAATCGTGAACCTTAGCAAAGCGCCTTCCATTGAGCGTGAACTGGTTATGATTAAAGTCAAGGCGTCGAAAGAAAACCGCGCAGATTTAGTAAGCGTGGTTGACATTTTCCGCGCGCAAATTGTTGACGTTACAAGTGAAAATATCGTCATTGAGTTGACCGGCGGACAAAATAAAATTGACGCCATTTGCGAAGTGTTGAAAGACTACGAAATTGTAGAAATTGCAAGAACCGGCGCGATAGCTCTTTCACGCGGTCCCGTACCCGTCAAAAATATGTGAGGTTAGTAAGTAGTGAATAGTTAGTAGTAAGTAGTGAATAGTGAATAGTTAGTAGTTTTGCTATCAGCTAATACGAAGGTGGTAGTTTGAGAAAAGCCTTAATATTTTTTTCGCTTTTAATGGCAATAATTTCATTTACAACAGTGACATTTGCCGCGCAGATTGGTCAAGGCAAAAAAATTTTGTACATACCGATTGACAACAGACCGATAAGTTTAAGGCAGACGATTGACGTGGGCGAAAAGCTTGGCTACGAAATTGTAGTGCCGCCTGATGAAATTTTGGGCAGTCGCGAAAATTTAGGTGACTCCGAAAAACTTTGGACGTGGCTTAATGAAAACGCGCATGGTGTTTCTGCCGCCGTAATTTCTACCGACGCGATGTTGTACGGCAGTTTAATTGCCTCTCGCCAACATAATTTATCGGCAGAAGAAATTTTAACGCGTGCCAAAAAGTTTGAACAGTTCAAAAAAAATTTTCCATATGTGCCGATTTACGCATTTACAACGGTAATGCGGACGCCGCGCATGGGTTCACCTGCCGCCAATGATCCAGATTATTATGTCACTTACGGTACGCAGATTTTCAGATACACCGAGCTTAACGACAAGGCGGAAATTCGCGATTTAACCAAGCGTGAAAAGAAGGAGTTTGACCAACTGCAAAAAAATATTCCGCAGACGTATTTAGATGATTGGTTTAAACGTCGTGCGAAAAATTTTGACGCGGTAAAGTATTTTGTAGATTTGACGCGCGATTATTATTTTGATTACCTGCTTGTAGGTTGCGATGACAGCGCGGAATATTCGCAGACGCATTTGGAAGGGCGGCATATGTCCGAATATATGAAACCGCTGGGAAAGGCGCGTTGTCAAGTTATGTCCGGCGCTGATGAATTGGGAATACTTATGTTAAGCCGTGCGATAAACCGCGATATCGGCGAAATTCCCTTTGTAGCCGTCAAGTACAACGAAGGCAAGGGCGCGTGGA
This sequence comes from uncultured Selenomonadaceae bacterium, assembly GCA_905235425.1. Classification (GTDB taxonomy): domain Bacteria; phylum Bacillota; class Negativicutes; order Selenomonadales; family Selenomonadaceae; genus Quinella. The sequence goes on along the minus strand of CAJOKY010000069.1, from coordinate 10,969 downwards.
CTTTTCCGCGTTACGGCAATGAAACAATTTCTGAATCTGTTGACGGCGCAATTTTGGCGTCAGGCTCATTTAGAATAACCTCTGCTAACCGCGCAGATTTGGTTGTGGCAGTCAATACGAACTATGACGGCAAGACGTTGGAAGCGAATTTGCCCGGCAATTTCACAACGCCGCGTAAAGGTACAAAACCTTTCATGAGAATTTTACAGGATTTGACGGAAAAAAATTATCCCGTCGGCGTGATTGACATTGCCTACGCAAATGGCGCCGATAACGCGCTTATGGAGCAAATGCGTATACATAATTTGCTTTTCAAAATTCGTGCATACAGCGGCTGGAATACGGCGTCGAACAGTTCCGGCTTTTTAATCGGTGCAGGTGTTTTGACGCGCTGGATGGATAATCGCGACGTTGAGTCACTGCTTTTGACGCGATATTTTGACGATTGGGTTTATCAAGCCAACGTACGGCGCAGAGTCACGGGAATGCTTTCCGAAATACCGGGTACGGGCGCAACGGCGTCACTCGGCGATAAAATGGTACGTGCAGATGAGCTTACGTCAGAAATGGCTACAAAGTTTGTTGAAGAAAATATAAAACTGCCGCAGGGATATCTTTTGCGAAATATTTTATTTACGCATCCTTGGAACAGAATGTACGAGGCGGACGTTTCATTTGACCTGCAAACGGATTAATCAACGTTATGAAAAAATTTTAAGCGCCGGTGAATGCCGACGCTTTTTTATTTTGGAAATTTATTTTGACTTTGAAATTTAAAGGTTGTTATTGACATCTTCAAACTTTTTTTCTCTTTCAACAACGTGTCCTTTTTCGTTAATATAATACTCCCTAATCTCCATTGACTTTAAACTTTCCAAAACTTCATCCATAATGTCCTTTAGGAATTTTTCTTCCTCTTCAGACGTCAAAGTTTCCGGTTCGTTTTTATCTTCCATCGGATAAAGCCTCCCATAAAATTTACCGTTTTTCAAACACTCACGCAATATTTCTTCAAGCTGTTTTTCGCTTAGATATATCATTTTTAAAGGTATCATTTATCCGAACATTTCTTCATAATCTTCCATTAACTTATCCAATTCATCCATTTAAGTCAGAATTAAAATCACTTGCCGGAATTACTGCGACACTTTTTGCACCAAGATTGATTCCGAATTTTATTTTCACCCATGTTGCGATATCCAAATTCACTAAGCGACTTTTCTTTACCGCAATGCGGACAAACGCGCGTTGGTTCGCTACCGTTGTAACCGGAAGTTTGAATGATCGGGCGGTCGTTATTAAGTTTTTTCGCCATTTTTATTTCCTCCTATAACCCAAAAAGCGTCGCCGAATCAACGACAACGCCACGCCTGTTAATTTCTAAGTGGTGGGCAGGGATGGATTCGAACCATCGTAGCAAATGCAACGGATTTACAGTCCGCCCCCTTTAGCCACTCGGGCACCTACCCTTTTCAATGAAGTGGTGACCTTGGAGGGATTCGAACCCCCGACCCTTTGATTCGTAGTCAAATACTCTAATCCAACTGAGCTACAAGGCCTTTATATTAGTTGGTGGACCCACTAGGACTTGAACCTAGGACCGACCGGTTATGAGCCGGTTGCTCTAACCAACTGAGCTATAGGTCCTCAAAACCGTTTCGGCATATCCAACTTGTTTTCAAAACTTGGAGCGGACAACGAGGCTCGAACTCGCTACCTCAACCTTGGCAAGGTTGCGCTCTACCAGATGAGCTATGTCCGCAAAAAAATTTTGGAGCGGAAAACGAGGCTCGAACTCGCGACCCCAACCTTGGCAAGGTTGTGCTCTACCACTGAGCTACTTCCGCTTACCGTCAATCCCTTTGACTGACAGCGCACATTATATTTCCTATAGGGATTTTTGTCAAGCAAAATTTTTTTAATAAAAAGCTTGCAATTTTTTTACCCCTCTGCTATAATTGCGTTCGCAACGCGCCGAAGTGGCGGAATTGGCAGACGCAGCAGACTCAAAATCTGCCGTTGGCAACAGCGTGTCGGTTCGAGTCCGACCTTCGGCACCATCTTCCTCGGTAGCTCAGTCGGTAGAGCACCTGACTGTTAATCAGGGAGTCACTGGTTCGAGTCCAGTTCGGGGAGCCATCTTGAAAGTATTTGTGCGTTTCGTACATCAATATATAAATTTAGCCCTTGTCAATTCAAGGGCTTTTTCAGTTCATGGCGTTAAGTTTATTTTGAATCTGTAAATATTTTTCGCTTGACATTGCGGCGGCACTTTTCGACATTTCAGAAAGTACCCGTTGCAATTTTTCTTTTTTCAGCGCCAAATATTTTTCACGCAAGGGCGACGTTTCAAATTTTTTACGCGCTGATATTTTTTCAGCATTACGCGACGCAAAAATTATTTCGTAGATAATGCCTCCTGCCTCTGCCAAGTCAATATCTGCAATGTAAAAATTTTCCTCTGTCAAATACGCTTTAACCTTGTCGACGGCGTTCATAGGTTGCAGAATCAGATTTTCCACGCTGTCCAAAATATTCGGCGCGTCGTCAAATATTTTGCATATCAATGCGCCGCCCATGCCGCCTATGCAAATTGTATCCACTTCGCCGACACTTAGCACCTGCAAGCCGTCCCCCAAGCGCGTCTCTATAACGTCATCAAGTCCTGCGGCGGCTATATTTTTTTTCGCGGCGTCAAGTGGCAATGCATTTTTATCAGTAGCCACTATAAAATCTGCGCGTCCCGTCTTTGCTAAAAAAATTGAAAGATAGCCGTGATCCGCTCCGATATCGGCAACACGACTTCCTGCCTCTACAAAATTTATCATCGCTGTTATTCTTGCGTCAATCATTTCGTTCACCAACTCTCTGATTTTATAAATGTATCATATCGATTAATAGCCGTCAATAAAGTGGCGGAAATTTATACCTATGCTTAAATCATTTAAAAAGCCGTTTATGCCTGACGATTTAGTAGCTGGGGCGTGTTGAATTTAGATTTACATTTCTTTGGCGCAAAATCCGCGTCCGTGTGCGCCTCACCTACTGCAACATTATCAAAATTTAAAAGTTTTGATATATGGCAAGATCATGAACGAATTACAAAAATGCAAAATATCATTGAGAAAAATTTTGACTACGAAACATTTACGGCTAAAAAATGTTGGTATTGCTGTCTGCAAATGAAAAAATTCTTAAAATTCCCGTAGTGGTAACAGATTTTGAAAAATTAAATTAACTTTTCTATAATTTGTACAAATGATTCGTTGAAAAATATTTTGCAGGATTTTTGCGTTTAACGGCAAAATAGAAAAGTGAACTTATACATAAATTTTTAAGCCACGTTTAGAAGTGGAGGCGATAAATTTGATGGAAATGAATGAAGACATTGCCGATACTATGGTAAGAATTGCAATGGACGCCATAAGAAATTCATATGTAGACCATGACGGTATCGCGGCGGGAGCTTGCGTGTTGTCTTCGGACGGGACGCTTTATAACGGTTGCAGAATAGATCACCCTATACCGTACCTTAGCGTTCCTGCTGAAATGGCGGCTATGGTTCGCGCTATTGTTGACGGCAAACGCGAATTTGACGGCATTGCGATTGTTGCCGATATTGACGGCTTTTATGTGCCGGACGAAAACACCTACGAATTTTTGGTAGAAATGCAGGTGCCGGAAATTGTTTTGGCAGATTTGGACGGCAATGTAAAAATTATGCCGCTTGCCGAAATTGAGCCTTACAGACCGCGCAGAAGAGATTAGATTGTAGAGGGTAGATTGTAGATTGTAGAAAACCTACCCCCTACCCTCTACCTCCTACTCCCTACATCCTGACACCTAAACTAAAAAACGCCGAGCAATTAAGTTCGACGTTTCTTTTTTTATTAACGAAATTTAATTTACTGAGCGTTTTGCTGATTTACAACTTTTTTCTCTTTAATACGCGCGGCTTTACCGGTGAGTTTACGAAGGTAGTAAAGTTTAGCACGACGTACAGCACCGCGACGTACAACTTGAATTTTTTCAATACGCGGCGAATGTACGGGAAACATTCTTTCAACGCCGACGCCGTAAGAAATTCTGCGTACGATAAAGTTTTCGCGAACACCGCTGCCTTGACGACCGATTACTACGCCTTCAAAAATCTGAATACGTTCGCGGTTGCCTTCTACGATTTTTGCATGGACTTTCACCGTGTCGCCGGGACCGAATTGCGGGATGTCTTTTCTAAGCTGTTCTTTTTCAAGAATCTCAATGATGTTCATAAAAAAATTTTCCTCCTTCTGCGCTCATGAAATTTTTCAGCGGAGCGTTGCAATAATTTGAAAAGTTTAGCACAATTAATTTTCAGCGTCAAGGTGTTAGATTTTAGAGGGTAGGAGGTAGAGGGTAGATTGTAGGTTTTCAACTCCCTACTCTCTACTGCCTACCTTCTACTCTCTACTCTCTACTATCTAATCCCAATTTGAATAATGGACGCGGTACTTTGCATTTTCAGCGCGTTGAGCCTGCCGCGCCTTTTCCTGTTGCTCCTTAGCTTTTTCCGGCGGCAATTCATGAATCTTACGCAACGTCTGCGCGATGCCGAGATCTTCCATAACCGCCAAGCCTTCATTCAACACGTCTTTATATTCAAAAATGCGATTTAAAATAATATCCTTATGTTCGCCGGAAAAACTTTCAACAACGCCTTTGTACGTGGTGACGGCGATTTTTTGTGCCTGTTCGTGCGTCAAGCCGAGTTTTAAATAAGCGTCAATGAAAGTTTTCATTGCAAGGTAGGTACTACAATTCTGCGCAAAAATTATTTCGTGAATCTTTTCAAATTCTTCCTCCGAATTAACCTCAAGAAGTTCGCCGAAACATTCAATTAAAAATTTTCCGACCGGCGCGGTATTTTCCGGCGACACAGAGCCGCACCAATAACTGCCGATACTGTGACCGTTCGGCGCAGAAAAATTTAGCGACAAACGTATCACAGGGTGATTGGGGAAGTATTCTTCGATTTTGGCAATTTTTAATCGAGGCGTGATTGAATTAATCAGCGCATCGGGCGGAACTTGACCGCGAATCAAATTAACCAGTGCAGGTATGCCGTCCAATTCCGGCACGTCAACCGCCAAAACTACCACTTTTGCTTTTGAAATGAAGGCGTGAAAATTTGTAGTGGCGCGAATCTGATACTTGTACGCCAACTCTTCGCAACGGTTTTTGTCTTTGCTAAGAATATAAAAATCGTCAGGCGATTCGCCTTTGTGCCGTATTAAGGCATTCAAAAAAAGTTCGGCAGTCAAGCCGGAACCTATAAAAACTTTGTTGAAAGAATCATCTTTCAGCATAACCATTCACTCCATTTTTAAAATATTTTCAATCTGCGCGGCAAATTTTTCAGCGTCAAACAAAACGGTTTAATTCTTTCAAGGCAAATTTTATAAGCTGTTCAGTAGAAAAATTTTTTGGTGCGCGTTTAAATACGGCGGAAATTTCAGCCGCAGTGTAACCCAGCGCCGACAGCGCGTCTTCTGCCTCGTCGAAGGCATTTGACGGAATCTGCGCGGATTTAAAATCATCTGCAGGCGATAAATTTTGTGATACAGATTTAACTTTGTCTTTAAGTTCAAGCAAAATTCTCTGCGCGGACTTTTTACCAATGCCGGGCAATTTTGTCAACGTTGCCGAATCCTGCGCACTTACAGCCGCGAAAAATTCAGCAGGTGAAATTTTTGATACGACTGATAACGCCGATTTTGTACCCAAGCCGCTGACTGTTAAAAGCAGTTCAAAAAATTCAAGCGTGTCACGATTTTTAAAGCCGTACAAATTTATAGCGTCTTCTCTAACCGCAGTATGTACAAAAAATTCAGCCGCCGCGTCGACTTGAAGATTTTGCCGCGTGAAAGCATCCGTGAAAACCTTGTAGCCTACTCCGCCGACGTCTAGGATACATTCTTCGCTGTTCAAAAATTTTACTTTGCCGCTTAAATAACCTATCATTTTTAGGGAACAGGGATTAGGGATTAGTTAGTAAGTAGTAAGTAGTGAATAGTGAGTAGTTTTAATTCTTAATTCTTAATTCCTAATTCTTAATTCCTAATTCGCCTCCTCTAAAAAATTTCGCCTGACTAAACTGTTTGCCTCATACGCCGCGCCGATTGCTATTGCCAATGCGTCCGCCGCATCATCGGGCGAAGGCGGCTCCGGCAGGTTTAAAATTCTTGTCACCATATAAATAACCTGCTCTTTAGTCGCGCCGCCATAACCCGTGATTGACATTTTAACTTCGTTTGGCGTTATCTCTACCACGTCTAAATTATTTTGCGCCGCGCAGAGTAACACGACGCCGCGTGCTTGCCCTACGGGAATTGCCGTTGTAGCATTTTTGCCGAAAAAAAGTTTTTCTACGCCGACAACTTCCGGCTGAAAATTTTTTATCAGCGCGTCAAGTTCATTGTAAATTTTTAAAAGCCTGTCCTGCATACGCGCTTCAGGGCTTGTAGTTATCACGCCGAAAGTCTTTGCCGTCAACCTGCCGCGTGACTGTTCGACTATGCCGTAGCCGCAAATCGCCGTGCCTGGATCTATGCCCAATGCCAACATTAACTTTATCTTCTCCTGCTACGTAATTCATCTATCGCCTCAATCACCCGCCGCGCAGATATCATTCTTGAACATTCATAAGCACGCGGCGTATTTTGATAGTATGGACAAAATTCAAACTGCGGCCATTTCAACGTTGTATCATTATGGCAACTGTTACAGACAAGGCGATTAATGATTCTGTACGGCGTATCAAATTCACACCACGACGCCGTAATACCGCTGATTAAAATGACGGGAATGTCAACTGCCCACGCAAGCCAAGATAAACCGCTGCCTAATCCTATGAAAAAATCTGCGTACGCCAAAAGATTTATGCGCTCAATCAGTGAAATATCGCCGGTGAAATCCTCCGCACCTTGCGGCATTTTTACAGTCATGCCGTGATCCGTCTGTTCACGATTTTTATCAATGCAAAGTACGCGATACCCCAAACTCTTTAAGTACGCGACAACTTCGTCATAACCCTTTGCATTAAGCCACGCCTTTGGAGTAATTGAACCCTGCGCGGCAATGCAAACATACGGCTCGGCAATTTGGCGCGGCTTTGTAGGGTGGTAAATTTTTTTCGTGTAGCGATCCAAATTTAAAATTTCATTACCCATTTTAAGCATTGGAATTTTTCTGATTTCCGTCGGCTGAAAAAATGGGCTGAATCCGGGCGATATAAAGTAGCTTGCATAAGTATCCGTCGGAGTTTCATCAGAATATTTTATGCTCGGAAAGTATTCGTCCAAAATTTCCTTCATATACGGTTCAACGCGGCAGGTAGCGTGACACTGCCACTTTCTGCAAAATTCTTCAATGCACGGTAAAAGTGCTATATGATCGCCCATACCTGTATCAGGTATATAAAAATGCACGTTAAAACCTGCAGGGTCGTAGCGGTGACGAAATATAAATTTGCCGTCCAAATAAATTTCAAATTCCCAGCGAATAAAAAATCTTTCCAACGAAATGATTACGGTATTTGAAACCGTGTTGTCGAAAAATACGAATTCACTTTCGCTGTCCCAAATTTTTACGCGCCAATTTCCCTCAGGCACTTTCAGCCGAAAACCTTGTTGAAAGTCAAAGCGTACGTCGTAACCTGTCACCTGCATAGAAAATGTGTTTGAAATATTACTGCCGATAAATTTTCTTAAACCGTCTTCATTTAGGTTGCGAAAAAGATTAATATTTTTCGGCGTGCAAAAAGGTATTACTTGATACTGCATAATTTATTCCGCGAACTCGTAATTGCCATAAACATTTTGAACGTCGTCATCTTCGTCAAGCGCGTCAAGAAGTTTTTGCATTTTTTCAGCGGCATCACCTGCAAGTGCAACGGTAGTATCGGGAACTTGAGTAATTTCGGCGGAGGACGTTTCAATATTTTTTTCTGCCAACGCGCTTTCAATGGCGTTAAAATCTTCCGGCGCGGCGGTAATTTCAAACATATCATCATCGGCGTTAAAATCTTCAGCGCCTGCGTCCATAGCAATTTCCATGAGCGCATCTTCGTCATCAAAATTTTCTTTGTCTACGACAAATACAGCCTTCTTTTTGAACATCCAACTTACGCAGCCGTTTTCACCGAGATTGCCGCCGTGCTTAGTGAAAATGTGGCGAATATTTGCGGCGGTACGGTTACGGTTATCAGTCAAAATATCCAGCATCAACGCCGAGCCGCCGGGTCCGTAGCCTTCGTAGGTAATTTCTTCGTAGTTGGAAGTATCGGACGCGCCGAGACCTTTTTGTATTGCGCGGTTGATATTTTCTTTCGTGACGTTATTTGATTTTGCCTTTGAAAGCGCGAGCTTAAGGCGCATATTGCCGGTGGGATCAGCGCCGCCCATTTTTACGGCGATTGTAATTTCGCGGCTGATTTTAGTCGTCATAGCGCCGCGTATGGCGTCGTTAGCACCTTTCTTTCTTTTAATTGTTGCCCATTTTGAATGTCCTGACATAATATCTTCCTTTCTCATTATTTTTTGGCGAACAAAAATTTTACTTGTTCGTTGACGAAAATTATATCATTTTTTGCCGTACAAAAAAATAACCTGCTCCGAAATTTTCAGAACAGGTACAAGTTTTTTTCTATAACAAATCAGCCTAAAACGGGGGGGGTAAGCCATTTTTGTATATTAGGATATTTTTCCGACAAAAATTTTATATCGGCTGATTTAATTGCAGAAATAAGTTCATTTTTCAGAAAAGCGTCTTCAATATTCAAAATATCTAAAATTTTATTCCAAATGTAAAATCCCTCTTCAAAATGATCCTGCATAAAAAAGACTCTTGCAAAAATGATAAACTGCTGAATCGGAATTACTTTATTGATAATCAAAGTATCAGCAAGCGAAAATGCATGCTCGTAGTCATTTTTCATCAAGTAAGCGTACGCCAAAAAATATATGTAATTCGGATGCATTATTAGAGAAAGTGAATTTTTGAGAGTGTCTTTAAAGTAGTAAATAACGGCGTCATATTTTTCAGCATTGATAAGCTCTACAAACGTAGATGTTCTTTGATTAATGTCAAGCAGTATTTCTTCCTGAGAAGGATTCGGCTCAACTGATTCGGTGATATCTTCAAGCGGCAACATAATTTTGGGATGAACAAGCGGAAATTCCATTTCTTCTTCAAAGTAAAAGGCGTCTTTCACAAGGAAATTTAAAGTATGCGTGGCATCAGTATTGAAACCTATATTTCTAATCATATTTACTTTTGGGACAATATCCAAACTGTGATTTAAATAATTTGCAAAAGCGAATTGATAATCCCACGTATCGATTTTTCCTTCATAAGTCGCCTGAAAGGCGTTTGATAATTCTAGATAATGTTTTTGTGAAAGTATCCTTTTCAAGTATTTATTTTTTCTGCACTCCGGCCAAAGCGTCATGTCAATGTCATTTAATTTCCAAGCGCGTTTCCATGTAGCCCAACCCCACATAAAAGTTCCAGAAACAAAGCCGTAACTTTCTTTAATACCGTTCAAATAATTATGGTTTGAACCTGATATTACGGTGACGCGAGTATCATAACGATATTTTTCAAGTAATTCTTGACAAAAACGAAAAAAGCTTGCAGAAGGTAAACAGTCATCTTCCAGAATGATTGCTTCATCAACATTTTCAAAAACCCAACTGATGCCGGAATATACGCGGTTTTTGCAGCCCATATTTTTTTCGGCAAAATTTATATGTACTTCACAATTCCAATCGACCATATCTTTGATGGTTCTGCATTGCGCACATTTTTCCGCTTCGCCGATTTTGCCTTCACGCGATCCGTCGGCAATGATAAACAATTTGTCAGGTTTTGCTTGACGTATTCTCTCAAAAACTTTGAAGGTAACGTCCGGGCGATTGAAAATGATAAAAGCTACAGGTGTCGTCAATTTAAAATCCATGTAATACCTCCTACAAAATTAATCAAATATACGCTTTCTAAAATATTCTATGGTAGCTTTCAAGCCGTCTTCAAGTTTAACCTTAGGTTGCCAATTAAGTTTTTCCTTAGCCAAATCAATGCAAGGACAACGCTGTATCGGATCGTCGGCAGGAAGCGGACGATAGACGAGTTTTGATTTACTGCCGGTAAGTTTGAGGATAATTTCTGCAAGTTCCGCTATGGTAGATTCGTGGGGATTGCCGATATTTACCGGTCCCGTGAAATTTTCCGTCTTCATCATACGGACAATGGCGTCTATTAAATCGTCTACGTAACAGAAACTGCGCGTCTGACTGCCGTCACCGTAAATAGTAATGTCTTCGCCTTTAAGCGCCTGCACAATGAAATTTGAAACAACGCGTCCGTCATTTTCAGTCATACGCGGTCCATAAGTGTTAAAAATTCTTACGACGCGAATATCTACTTTATGTTGTCTGTGATAATCAAAGAAAAGCGTTTCAGCCGTACGTTTACCTTCGTCGTAACAAGCGCGAATACCGATAGGATTTACCGCGCCGCGATAATCTTCAGTCTGTGGATGAACTTTAGGGTCGCCGTAAACTTCGGAAGTACTTGCCTGCAAAATTCTTGCGCCGTTTCTTTTAGCCAAGCCGAGTGTATTTAAAGCACCCATTACGCTCGTTTTTATCGTGCGTACGGGGTCGTGCTGGTAGTGTACGGGACTAGCGGGACACGCCATGTTGAAAATCCAATTCACCTCCGCGTAAACCGGCTGAATTATGTCATGGCGCATAAGTTCAAAATTTGGATTACCGAGCATATGAGCTATATTCGCCTTCGTGCCGGTGAAAAAATTGTCGCAACAAATAACTTCGTTGCCTTCCTTAAGCAGACGTTCACAAAGGTGAGAACCGAGAAAACCGGCGCCTCCTGTAACTAAAATTTTGTTCAAAATAATATCTTCCTTTCT
>CAJOKY010000068.1 GCA_905235425.1 uncultured Selenomonadaceae bacterium | reverse complement strand
ATGATTGATGTTGAACACGCAGTTTTAAATTACGCCGAAGGAAATTGGTACATAGAAGATTTGGACAGTCAAAACGGCATTTCCATAAAGAAAATAGGACAAGATCAAGTATACAAGTTGAGCTCGTTGCAACCTTGCAAGTTGGATTTCGGAGATATAATAATAATAGGTATGTGTCAACTAAAAGTAAGCTAGAAAGGAAAATCTATGAACGGTTTAATTCGCTGTCAAAATGGTCACCTTTTCAGCTCGCGGCGTTACGGAACAATCTGCCCCTATTGCAATTTGGAGACTGCGAAACCCGAAAAAAAAGAAGTCCCCGTGAATGACGACGATGCGATAGAAGAACTTTTAATGACGGCGGTACGCCCCGTGTGCGGGTGGATTGTCTGCATAGAAGGTCCGCGAAGAGGTAAAGATTACAAAATTCACGAAGGAAAAAATTTTGTCGGTCGAGCTGATGATATGGATATACAGATACTAGGTGATAACGGCATTTCACGCCGAAATCACGCAGTATTGGTGTACGACCCAAAAAGACACGAAACAGTATTGTTGCCGGGCGATTCAAACGGAATTGTCTATCACAATGACGCGGCACTTTATGCGCCGGTGGTATTAAGTGTGTATGATGTAATAGAACTGGGCAAAAGTAAGTTCTTATTTATCCCTTTTTGCGGAGACCATTTCCGTTGGGAAGATGCGCCAACAAAAGATGATAAACCCGCCCTGCAATTCGGAAAGGAAACGGTTTAATGTCGGATATGGTTGTACCTGCAATATTATTATTGTGTATAATATTCTTGGACGTATTGAGAAAGAAAAGATTAGATCCGCTGAAAAGATTTGCAGGCTACGAATACGAACTGGGAGCGGCGTCAACGCTGGGCAAGCGAACGGTGCAACAGGATTATTTCGGAGTGAAAAACAATAACGGCGTCTTATTAATGTTAATGGCAGACGGAATAAGGGATAACGGGGAAATTGCCGCAAAGTTGGCGGTAGATACTTTTCGTGAGTTATTCGACGATTCAAACGCCATTTCAAAACCACAATATTTTTTTAAACGCGCCGCAAATGCAACACAAAGAAAAATAGATAACACGTTGGAAGAACGTCAAGGCGAAACGTCATTAGCCGCAGTAATTGTAAAAGGCTATGAAATGTATTATTCGCTTATCGGTAATTGTCGCGTGACGGTATTTCGCAGCGGTGATTTAATTCCCGTATCAGAAGGACAGACACTGGACGTACTTGCAAAGCACCGCTATGAAGAAGGTCGAATTTCAAAGCAGGAAACATTGGCGCTTTTGGACAGACACCGGCGCTACAATGTACTCGGGCAAGATTCTTTTCAAGAAATTGAACTTTTCAGCAAGCCGCTTTCTCTAAAAAATGACGATATGATAATTTTGATGAGCGAAGGGGTTTTTAATACTTTACGCTGGGTTGAGATTGAGGAGGTTCTGTCGAAAAGAAATTCAGTGCAAGATTTGGCAGAAGAAATAATACATTTGGTGAATAATTCGCCAATGGTTGATAAGGGAAATGCGTCGGTTTTAATTTGTCGTCGAAAGTGAGGATTGTGCAATGAGAAAATCCAACAGCATTTTCAAAACGGCATTTGTATCAGAGTCCGGCGCAGAACTTACAAATAAAGATTATTTTGCATACGTGGAATTTGACGATTATGCGTGCTACGTTTTGGCGGCAGGTATAACAGATTTTGAAACTTCGGAAGCCGCTAAAGAAGCAGTGGAACACCTGCTTTTAAGTTTTGAAGAACATCCCGGTATGAATAAGGGTACCCTTGCGCAATATATGAAGGAAACTAACGAACGCTTACTGTCGGGAAGTCACGCGCACCGATTGAAAGCGTCGGTTATTATGGTGGTTACCGACTACGAAAAATTTCGATACGCGGCGGCAGGCAATGTACGCTTAAGAATGTACAGGAGCGGCAGATTTTTCAAAGAGTCAACAGATATGTCACTTGCGGCGGATTTAATTAAAAAAGGTGAAAGTGAAACGCCGCTTGACCGTCACGAAGAGCGACATAATTTGTACACCTATCTCGGCAAAAAAGATTTTTTTAAGCCGTTTATATCCAAAAGTGAAAAATTGGCAGATGCCGATATCATAACGCTGTATACGCAGGGATTGTGGGAACACGTTGACGCGCAGGAGATTGACGAAATTTTTTCGGACGCCTCCGATGATCCTAAAGAATCTGTTGACTTATTGGAAGACGTTTTACTGTCACGTCAACCGCCGAATTTGAAAAGTTACACAATTGTAGCAATATTTATCAATAAAATTTATCGCGACCCCGACCGCGAACGTAAGCGCCAACGCTACATAAAAATTGCTATTATCATTTTGGTAATACTTTTGATTATCGGTATAATTTGGTACATTTTCCATAGGATTCGCCAAAATAAAATGGACGATATGCAAACGTATATCGACAGGACACACTCATTTATGGCGGAAGAAAATTTTAATCGTGCTTCGGAAAATGCGCAAAAGGCGTTGACTTTATCCCGTGAATTAAAACAAAAAGAAGAAGAAGAAAGTATTACTTCAGATTTGCTGATATTGGACGCTATTATTCAAGCAAACAATTTTTTTGACAGCGGCAACTATTTTTCCGCCTACGAATATTATCTGAAGGCTATGAAATATTCTTCGACTACCGATAAAGTTACACGTGATTACATTCAGCGCCGAGTAAATTTTCTTGAAAGTCTGCTTGATATAAAGCAATTTATGCAGTTGGGTGATTATCTTTTCAAACAAAACTTTTTTGACGAAGCGGAGTCAATGTACGATAAAGCTCGTGAACAGGCAATGACAATTCACGATAGAGAATCTTTCGACAAAGCTACTGATGCCATTGCCCATGTTTATGAAAAAAAGGCTCAACAGCGTAAAGAAACCGAGCAAGAGTTAGACAAGAAAAAGAAAGATTTAGATCAGCAGTTGGAAGCCAAACGGCAACAAGATATGGCGGACGCACTGAAAAAAGGCGATGACTTATTGGCGGCAGGTGACTTTAACGGCGCACAAGCGGCGTATCTTGACGCAAGAAATTTATCAAATAATCCCGCCGAACTGCCTCAAATAAACGCGGCTTTAGGACAAGTTTCACAAGAACGAGCTAAAAAGAATTTGGAGCAACAAACTTCCGACGAAGAGCTTAAAAACCAGTTCAAAGAAGCGACGGATACTGAAACTAAAGGCGATCAATCCTTCGAGGCAGGTGATTATGCAGCTGCTCAAATGTACTATTTAACGGCGATTGATATGTTTAATGCGTTGGTTGAAAAGGATAAAGTTCATTCAATTCAGAAGAAATTTGACTTGGCACGAGCCAAAAGTTTTGAATCGCGCGGTACTAAAGTTGAGGCGGAGGATACAGAACAAAAAGCGCGTAATTTATATGTCGAGAAAAATTATGAAGAGGCTAAGGCGGCGGCTGTTAAGGCTAAGGAACTTTACACAAAGCTTGAAATGAAGTCCAAAGTTGCCGATATGGATATTTTGATTGAACAAATTACTACCGACGCGCAGATTGCCGATGCCTTGAAGTAGGTTTGCAATGGAACAAAAAAAATATTATGAACACGACTTGAAAAAGATGACGGTTTATCAGCTGCAGGAAATAGCGCGGCGTGAAAAAATCATTCCTGCAGTTGCCAATCGCTTGGACAAGGAACTTTTGATTCAAACGATTTTGTGGTATCGCGGCGCTGAAAAAGCTCTGCTGATAAATGAATACCGTCCCGAAGATTACACGCGGCTTGAAGAGGCTTTTACAAACATAACCTTTCAATCCCAATCCAACAATTTGCAATGCAACGCCGATATTCGCGTTTGGCAGGGCTTAGCCGTAAATTTTTATGACAACATAACCATTAACTACACGCCGTCACTTATCGGCACAAACGCTTTCATAATCGACAACAAAGGCAATTTGTGCTGTGTCTTCAATGTCGAAGAAAAAATTAACGATAAAAAATATCTCTACCTGCGTAAAGATCGAAATTTCCCTTGCCGCGAATCTACCGTCAAAAATTATTTTATGATTCTTTTGGAGCGCACATACTCCGAGCAATTTTTTTATTTCTACAACGGCAAAATTCCTTTCGTGCAGGAAAATATCCCCGCGTACTGTCTGCAACTTTTAAATTTTCAAGCCACCGAACCTGAGGTTTTGAAAATGCCGGTAGCAATAGATTTCGGCACTTCCAGTACTACGGCGGGGGGTTTGGATTTTTCAAATAAAATCAGTTTGGCGAAATTCAACAATGAAAAAATTACTCATGCGATTTTTTATGACAATGACGGGCAAGAAGTCAATCTGATTCCTACGATTATCGGCGTTCAGTCCCTTGAAGACCCGGAAAATCCAAAGTACGTTTTCGGCTACGACGCTTTAAATTTGTCGGCGTACTTGGATGAAGGATATACAGTTTTTTATGACATTAAGCGTTGGATTGCCGATTACGACAAGGACGAGGAGCTGACCGATAATTTTGGGCGTCGCGCTTTTATCAGCCGAAAAAAAATTTTGCGTGAATTTTTTATTTACATAATTCATTCGTTGGAAGATTATATCAAAGGTCGCGTTCGCAGTGTTCATATTTCGGGACCGGTAAAGCAGAAGGGCAAATTTCAGCATATGTTTCAAGAAATTTTGTCGGAATATGCAGTTGAGAAAAATGAAATGATTGATGAAAGCGTTGCCGTGCTTTACAACACGATCAGTGAGTTTATAGAATCTAAAACCATTCGCAACCGCCAAAAATACAGCGCATTGGTTATTGACTGCGGCGGCGGCACGACGGATATTTCATCTTGTACTTTTTCTGTAGACGATCAGCGCGTTGCATATTCGATTGACATTGAGACAGGCTATGAAAACGGCAGTACGGATTTTGGCGGAAATAATTTGACGTACAGAATTTTGCAGGCGTTGAAATTGAAAATTGTCGAGACTCTCTGCAAGCAATATTTAAACCGCAGTCCCATTGCCAAGGCGCGGCGTGATTTTTACGGTGAAAAAGACTCCTTCGACCAACAAACTTTTATGAAGGCATCCGCAATTCCCACGCTTAAAAATCTGCTGAAAAATTTTAATTTAGGTGTTTTTCGGTACATTGATGAGCACGGTGTTTCTGTAGTCTACAAAGGTTTGGAACAGGCTTATATGATGGCGGAAGAAATTTTGCCGACGCGCTATAAAGATTGGGAGACGCGCAACCGCAATGATTATTTTCGCGTACGAACAAATTATTATTTTCTGTTTATGCTTGCCGAAAAAATTAAGCAAAATTTTTTCCAAAATTACGGTATTCTGCGCGTACTTTTGGCGATTGAAGGTAACCGCGATAAACCCAACAGAAATTGGGAAATTAATCAGCAGTACGAAGACTTCGGCGAAGATACAATAAAAATTCCTTTGGATAAATGGAAATTGACGCTTAAAAATTCCGACGGCCTGGCTTTGATGAAGTACCTGCCGGATATTTCATTCAGCGTTTTTGAAATTGCACCGCTGCTTAATCCCGACATTTACAATATAATTCGGCAACTGCTTGATCCGATTTATGAAAGCGGCGAGATTGAAGATTACAGCTTGATTAAGTTAAGCGGACAGTCATGTAAAATTGAACTGTTTCGTACCGCGCTGAAAGAGTTCGTACCGGGCAAGCTTATAAAGTCCAAGCCAAAAGCCGATTCTCTTTACGATAAAAATGAATTGAAAATGTCCTGCATTGACGGCGCTTTAAAATATCTGCGCGATAAAAAATTCGGTTACGCCGATATCAAGATTAGGCATAAAACGCCGCACTTGCCATACATTTTGACGGGATTCACGCATAAGGGCGAGGAAGTGGCGCTGATTGATGACGGCATTGACAGAGACAGAGGCGTACTTTCGCGCAATATCGAAGATTTAACGCTGACGGTTTATCTCAAGGACAAGGATAAAAATTTACGGCAGGAAATAATTTTTGAATGCATGCTTGATGAATTTGAAGCCAAGCGGCAGGAAGAAATTGAAGAAATTTACGGCGACAATATTCCGCAGGACGAGACAGATACCATTGTAAACGGCGAAGTGAAATTTTTTATTCGCGCCGAGCCGTCCGATTGGGGTTTTGTCATTGTGCCGGTTTATCGTCATGATGAAAATCTTTATATCGGCAGGGAAAAATTTTTCAACTTTGAAAGTGACAATTGGATTAAAAACTTTTTTGACGGGTTGAAATAATGTGGAAAAAAATTTTAGCGTTGCTGTTGGCTTTTATGTTGACGGCAAATTTTTTATCGGTAAACGCCAAAACTAAGGAAGAAAAAGAGGCTGAAAAGCAGGCTAATAAAGAATTTAAACTTCAGAAGAAACGCGAAAAAGAATTGGCGAAAGCCGCACGAAAGACGAACATTTTAAAAGTTGCGGAATGGGCAAAAAACGGCGACGTTCAAGCGCAGATGATTTTATCCTACGCCTATGCTACGGGACAGCGTGTCGAAAGAGTGAAGGAACTTGCCGAACAATGGCAGGATAAAGTTACGGCGAGCAATGAAGAGTTGGCGAAAAATTTCATACCGCTTGAATACATCAACCAAAAAGTTAAACTGCCGCGTCTTTACGGTTTAGCGGCATCGCGTTCGCAAATTGGTCTGTATGTTGAACAAAATTTTGATGACGCTTTACGCTGGGCGGAGTTGGGCGCGTCGGAATTTGACACCTTGTCTTTTGCAATTATCGGCACGGCTTATTACACGGGGCGCGGTTATCGGCAAGATTATAAAAAGGCGATTGAATTTTTCAAGAAAGCCGGCAATGAACCTATCGCGCTGTCTATGTTAAGTGACGCCTACGCGAAAGGTCACGGCGTTGATCAAGACTTAGCGAAAAGTAAATTTTACGCAGATTATTTGAAGTCGGTACAGCAACCTAAGATCGATAAGCAACGGCAAAAGAATCAAGCGAAGTTAGACAAGCAACGTGATAAAACTTCTGCCGATGATAAAACTTCTGCCGATAATAAAACTTCAACCGATGATAAAACTTCTGCCAATGATAAAACGTCAACTGATGATAAAACTTCTGCCGATAATAAAACTTCTGCCGATGATAAAACTTCTGCCGATGATAAAGCCTTTGCCGATAATAAAACTTCTGCCGATAATAAAACTTCTGCCGATGATAAAACTTCTGCCAATGATAAAACTTCTGCCGATAATAAGACTTCTGATAAAAAATCGGAGGAAAAATGAATGGGGATATTTGACAGCGATTTTGACATAGAAAATTACGTTTTGAAACGCATACCTGAACTTGAAAATTTGGAAGAGCGCGATTTATTCAAGTCGATTGTAAGCGGTTCGACGATTGAACTTTACAAACACGTCAAGGAAGAATACAGCGCATTGGAACGGCGCATTTTTGAAGAAGCGCCAAAGGCTCTGCGTATGCCGAATTTATATATTTGCGTGGTTGACGCCGAAAAATACGATATGACCGACGCGAATATGTTTCCAATGTTTCCGGAAGATTTACGCAAAACTGAAGTAGACGCCGCCGCGATGATTTCTGCCGTTGGAAATAACCGTGAATTTTATCTTTATACTTGCATGATAAAAGCCGATTATCTCACGCTGAAAAAATTGATGTTGAATTCGCGCAGATTTAAAGGCGTCATTGAAAATGAATTTGGTGAAACGCCGGCTGAATTTATCGTCAAGCCCAATAAAAAATATCTCAAACGCGCAGAGACGCTTTACAACATTGCAAAATTAAATTTTCTGCCATGGAGAAGTATTAATACCGCGTACCTTTACAAGCTTTTTGACGTGTACGTTGTATCGATTGAGCAATGGAACGATCAATTAGAAGTTCGTAAAGTCACGACAGAGTTTGACGAGTTCAGCGAAGATATTTTGTACAATCCAATTCCTATTTGGAATATTTGGGAGACGACGATTAAAGCCAATTCATACCCTCAACCTGCCGTTGACAGAAAATATTTTGAGCATTATCTTTACAAGAAACAGTTTAATGAAGGTCACGAGTATTTATTGTGTCGCGCCGATACCGTTATCAGAAATATGTTTCGCAGGGACGGCGATCTTTATATAATTTGTGACAGTGATTTACCCGGCGATTGGGATTTTTACGAATTTTTCCCTGCGCCGGATCAAAAAAATTACGACAATCCCGTACTGAGCAACACGCAAGATGAAAGCTTTTCGCGCAATATGATTGAGTACTTTGGTCAACGCATTAAGACTCGTACTGAGCTTGTACGTTTTTTCAATTCATTTCAGTGCAAAAAATATTTGACTTTTGTCGACGCGCAGATTAAAGGCAAGCCGCGCAAAATTGAAACGTATTCGACGGAAGAATTTATAGACTATGAATACCGCACCGGCGACAGATCGCAGTCATTAGAATTTGCATTTAGACCTGCCGACGAAGATTTTTATTTGAATCGCGACATTATGAGTTTTTTGGTTACGGAAAGTCAGCATTTTTTTCCTGAATATCAATGCGTAGGAAAGCTGGTGTAACGTGAATTTTATTTGGGATATCGTCTTGCAAGCCGCGCAGGATGATTTAGAATCCGAAAAATTATTTTTCAAGCCGGCGGAAAGTTTCAGTCCGTACTATGAGCACGCTTTCAAAAGTATCAATCAGCGGCACGTTGACGATAAAGACATTGAGATAAATCCGCTGTATCGATTTTCGCCGATCTTTGAATATCTGTTGCACCCTGACGTTAAAGATTTAATCTTCGTCGACCAAAAAAATTTTATACAGCACTATTTTGATTTAGTGACACATATTTTGGCGGAAATTGATTTATGTCACGGTATGACGCGGCGGGAATTTTATATTCGCAAAATTCGGCGTGAAGTTTTGGACGGAATTTTTGGCGACATTGCGCGTGAAGGTATGAAACAGCTTAAAAGGGATAAACAGCTTGCCGTAGCCGAAGAGCTTTTATGCGTTATGGAGGCAGGTTCAAGCGTCCATTCTTTTTGTCACATTACCAAACAAATTTTTGAAGGCTGTATAATATATCAAAGCCGCGCTCATCCGCAGAAATTGTACGTCTATATCGGCAAGGAACGCGACGATCAGCTAAAAAAGCAGTGGCGTATGATTCGCGAAACATTTTTGCCGCTTGATATAGAAGTTCGCGATTTTTGGGCTAATCACTTCGGCATTATGGGCATTGATGAGACAATGAAAATTGACGGCATCGCAATTTTTTAAAAAATTTTTTGTGATAAAATTTCTGCGAGGTGAATTTTATCAAAAAGCGGCGTAAAACCCCTTGCTTTAGTTATGGGGATATAAGTCGCAATATTGACTTTTGGAAATAATTAAATTAAAATTTTAGTAGCGGTTAGACTTCCGCTTTAACAAAAATGTAAATCTGACAAATTTGGCGGCGCACTTCCCCCTCGCCGCAGCGCGACACTTAGAGATTTTTCTCCGAACCGGGTGACTCGTGACGGGTTTAAGAGAAAAGGTGCAAACTGTAAAACAAAGTAAGCGTGTAGACTTCGGTCTTATCGTGTAGAGGCGACGTGGACACGC
>CAJOKY010000067.1 GCA_905235425.1 uncultured Selenomonadaceae bacterium | reverse complement strand
TTAGCTGTTAGCTAGTAAATGATAAAATCTACCGGCTACCAGCTACCTGCTACAAGCTAATGGCTAAATTTCAACTGTGTCACGATTATACCGGCGAACATCAGCACGCAACCAAAAATTTCACGTCCGCTCATAACTTCGCCGAGTAACAGCCACCCCGATACTGCGCCAAATATTGCCTCAAAGCTCATCAAAATTGCCGCCGCAGAAGGTTCAGCGTATTTTTGACCGTAAATCTGCAACGTGAACGCAACGCCGGAACTCATGACGCCGCCGTATAAAATCGGCAGTGCCGCGTTGCAAATTGCGTCAAGCGTAGGATTTTCAAAAAGCATCATTGCCGCGAAACTTAATACTGCGGCTGTAAATGCTTGACCGGTTGAAAGTTCCATTGCGTCAACGCGATTTGCGAATCTGTCAACCAGTAAAATCTGCGCCGTCCAAAAAAACGCGCCGATTAATAAAAGCACGTCGCCGAAATTTACGCTGAACTCTTCACTAAGCGCCAAAAAATATAATCCCGTTATCGCGAGAGACGCACCGATCCAATTTTCGGTGCGAATTTTTTTGCCTATAAATACCGACACCAGCGGCACGAAAATTATATACAGGCAGGTGATAAAAGCCGCCTTGCCTGCCGTAGTGTAGACCATTGCCACCTGCTGAAATGAACTTGCCGCAAATAAGCTTATGCCTATAAAAAGCCCTGTCAAAAAGCCGCGTCCATACCGATTTTTTAATCGTTCTTTAGCACGTTGACGCCGCGTAAACCATAGCACCGCCGTAAGTGCCAAGACGCCGATAAAATATCTTGCCGCCGCGTATGAAAACGGTCCCAGTCCTTCCATGCCGCTCATCTGCGCGACAAATGTAGTTCCCCAAAAAAAAGACGCGCCGAGTAACATAAGCGCTCCGCGTAATTGCATTTTTTTATTTACACTTCCTAAAAATTTTGCCGAATCATTTAAAACGATCTATGTTATATTTGGTACAAGCCTCAACAGGATTTTTTACCGAGTTCATGGGACAGCAAGTCTGACAGCCTTCATAATCGCCGTGTAGAATTCTGTACCGCGCGGCAACGTATTCATAAGAATTTAAAATTTCGTCCCAGTCCACAAATTCTTTGCCATCTTTAACTTGAATAAAATCTTTTATGTTTAACGTCGCGTGAAACCAACTGCAAAAATCCATTCGCCCTTCGGGATAAAGGTCAATTTCGTTCCAAGGAGCAAAACAAATTTCACTGTCACCTGCCTTACGAAGGTGCAACGTCGGTGAAATGTCGTCAACCAGTGACAATTCATTTTTGCCGTTTGCTTTACGCAATTCATTTCGCCTTTTCAATTCGCCGAGTACAGAACGATTTCCGGCAAGCTTTAAAAATTTTTCATACTTTTTATTAAGCTCCGAAATTGGAATTGCCTCAACCTCCTGCTGAATTGCCGCCGCCTCTTTTGCAGGAATCCATAAGCGGAAGTAGACAATAACTTTTTCGGCAAGTACGCGCTCCAATTCCATTAAAGTTTTCAGTGCGGGACGACTTACGGCGGGATTGGTGAAAAAATCGCTGTTCATATCGTTTTCGGTGTAGTCGAAGAAGTAAACCAAAAAGCCGGCGTGAAGTTGCAAGGCAAGTTCGGCAAAATTTAAAATGTCGTCCACGTTATCTTTGTTTATAACCATAGACAAATCCGGCGCAAAACAAAGCTTGTCTTCCACTTCAAGCTTTTTGAGATAGCTTTTAATGTTACGAATTATGAAGGGGAAAATTTTTCGCGCAGTGTCGCCGTCGTCCGAGTCCCAACAACTTTTCGCAAAAATTTCGGAATTGGAGGCATTAATTGAAAAGTGCGTCTTGAAAAGATTTTTGCACGCAATCTGCTGATATTTTTCATTGAAGGCAATGCCGTTTGATTCAGTCATCACGGTGATTTTCGGAAAGTTTTCACTTAAAAATTTCATGTAGTTGTAACTTTCCTTAGCAAAAAAAGCGTCGCCGCCGGTAATTAAAACTACGCTTAATTTTTCATAAAGCGGTCGGCAAAGTTCGTAGTACCACGAAGGCAGCATGGCGTGGTTGACTTCTTCGCCGAAACCTAGACGTACGCCGCAATATCGGCATTTGGCATTGCAGGCGTTGGTTATTCTAATTCGCAGAATACCGCCGTCCAAATTCGTCGTACATTCGGGGTGTTGATTTAAAATTTCCGGCAAAACTTTTTTAATTTCGTCACGGTAACGCCCTTCTTTAAAGCCGAATTTTTCAAAATGCCAAAGTAAATTAAAATCTGCATGCTGTAAGTCAGGATTTTTCGCGCGGTAATCTTCAGCCGAAAAATAAGGCGAAGGGTCTTTGCCCTCACGCCAGCCGATATTCAAATAATGTTCCGCCGCGTCAAGATATTCACCGAGTTTGTAGGTTTTCTTGTACCAATCGGCGTCAAACAGTATGGAATTTTCTATAAACTTTTTTTCTTCCGAATCCATTTTTTCTCCCAAATTCTAATCACACTTTCACACGTTGAATTTTTAAATCATTATGCCAATGAACATACCCGCCGACCATTGTCGTATAAGCATCAGGACTGATAACGTTACACTGCAACGCGCAGGGTACGTAATCGCAAATATGAGCGTCAAGCAACCTGTCATCAATCGGCGTCGATATCACGCAGGCTATATCGTACATTTCTTGACGCAATTCAACTTTAAATTTCCAATCGACAACATAAATTTCACCGCGCTTGCCGTCAAAAATCGCCTTCGTCTTGCTGAATCGCGAATCATTGTAAATTAAATCAATACCCGTAGCGTTGCGAATATGATAGCCCATGCCGAGACATTCAATATTTTGGTGAAACTGAATAACCATGCGCAAAATAACTTCCTGCGCAAAAGTCACGTCGTTTATAATTTCGCCGTCCAAATTCATCAACTGCACATTGAGTATTTCTGCGCGACCGTCATTTACGCGATTGTACGTGGCATTTTTTTCAAAGACTTCCCTGCCGCGCGACAAACTCCCCGCGTCAATCGGTATGTTAATATTAAGTTCGTCATCATCTTGAGAAAGTTTTGCCTCCTCAATTAACGCGGCAACTTTATCCGCATCTTCGCCGATAAGCTCACGGCGCATTTTTATAATTTCGTTGCGATAAACTTCTATGACGTCTTTAGCCGGAGCGTCCATAATCAGCTTTCCCGCCTGCAGATAAAACGCGCGTTCACATAAATTTTTCACGGCAAATGTATCATGGCTGACAAATAAAACCGTTACGCCGCTGTCAATCATCTGGCGCATTTTATCCATGCACTTGCTCTGAAAAAATGAATCACCTACGCTTAAAGCCTCGTCTATTATCAAAATATCCGGCTCTAAAAATGCGTTGACTGCAAAGGCAAGACGCGCGAACATGCCCGACGAATAGGTTTTAACCGGCTGCTTGACAAATTCGCCGATATCTGCAAAGGCAACGATATCATCAATTTTTTCATTCATTTCATCGCGCGATTGTCCCATTAAAAGCCCGTTCATATAAATATTTTCAATGCCGGTCATGTCGGGATTAAAGCCTGCGCCCAATTCCAAAAGTGAGGCAATACGCCCGTTGACTTGCAAAGTACCGCCGGAAGGTGTCAACACGCCGGTTATCATTTTTAAAAGCGTCGATTTACCCGCGCCGTTTTTACCGACAAGCCCGACATTTTCACCGCGCCGTATTTCAAAGCTTACGTCCTGCAACGCAAAAAAATCTTTATGAAAAGGATGAAACGTCTCTTTCAAGCGGTCGATATCGTTTTCATAAATCTTGTAAATCTTTGAAAGGTGCTCCGCCTTTATTACAATGTCATTCACGAAATTCTGTCCTTTAAAATTAAGTTATTACTGCTGACAAAAGATATTGACGCGAATTTTAGGATATAAGCTTTATTTTGTCAACGCGGTACGTAGAGCGTGTTGAATAAAGTAAATTAAAATCAGATGCGCGGCATTTCCGGCGTCCTTGCGCCACATTGAAATTACCGTAACGTGGTGGGCGCGGCAGTAACGTTAAAATTTCAATCGGTTAAACGTGGGACGCACTAATGACGCGCCGCGCTATGTTTTCTTTGCTACTTTCTTTTGCGCCAAAAGAAAGTAGATTTAAAAATTCTAAAATAGAGCATTATAGAAATTTTAATTATTCAATAAACCCCAGCTTATCGCGATTTTTATATTCGTCAACGCCGTAAAATAAATTATCAACGCATTTTAAAATTAACTTCCATAAAGAAAACAAATTTGCTATAATATGCTGAATTTCTTTTAATTTAAGGAAGATTTTCGGTTTATTTAATGAGAAGGAATAAAATGCAGACAGAAAAAAATACAGTAAAAAATGTACCACAAGAAAAAAGTGATGCGAGGTTGAATAAATATTTGTCACCAATAAATATTTGGGCATTATCATTTGGTTGTGCGGTAGGCTGGGGCGCATTTGTAATGCCGGGAACAACATTTTTGCCAATGGCTGGTCCTATAGGTACGGCGCTTGGCATGGCAGTAGGCGCGTTGGTTATGCTTGTAATCGGATATAACTACCATTACATGATGAATCGCTATCCCGATGCCGGAGGAACGTATTCATACGCCAAAAATGTTTTAGGCTACGATCATGGCTTTTTGAGTGCGTGGTTTTTGGTACTGGTTTATATCGCGATAACGTGGGCAAATGCAACGGCTATACCGCTAGTATTCCGAAATTTAATGGGCGGCGTTTTTCAATTCGGTTATCTGTACACAATCGCAGGCTATGACGTTTATATAGGCGAAGCAATGCTGTCATTGGGAGCATTTGGCATTTGCGGAGCAATATGTATTCGTGGCGGAAAAATGGTCGCCTATGTTCAGACTATCGCGGCATCTATACTTTTTCTCGGCGTCACGGCAGGATTTATCGCGGCAATGAATGCGCACGGTGGAGATATTTTAGACATACAGCCGCATTTTTCACCTGTCGATACGCCTTTCGGTGCAATATTCGGTATAGCGGTTTTATCCCCATGGGCATTTGTCGGATTTGAATCAATCGCTCACTCAACCGAAGAATTTAAATTTTCCGTGACAAAATCTTTTTCAATACTTTTTATGGCTGTCGTGACAAGCGCATTGGCATATATTTTTCTTGCGATAATGGCGGCGTCGGTACTGCCGGCAGGTTATCCTACTTGGGTTGAATATATCTCTGACATAAAGCATTTAAGCGGCTACGCGGGTCTGCCTACTTTTTTTGCAGTGGACTCACTTATCGGAGGAGGCGGTATGACGATATTGGCGTTGACGCTTATCGCGGCGGTTGCAACGGGACTTGTAGGAAATTCAATTGCGGCAAGTCGTCTTATTTATGCAATGGCGCGTGACGATGTTGTTTCAGAAAAATTAAAGCCGCTCGGTGAACATAACACGCCGCAAAATGTTTTTTTATTGTTAATGATTATGTCCTTGCCGATACCCTTTTTAGGTCGCACGGCAATAAGCTGGATTGTTGACGTAACTACGGTCGGTGCAACAATCGCCTACGCCTACGCGTCGGGCATTGCATTTTTTCTCGCTAAAAAGGACGGCAATAAAGCAGTTCAAGCTACGGGATTAATCGGCATGATTATTTCCGTGATATTCTTCTTGTACTTTATGATACCTAATTTCTGGGCAGTCAACGCAATGTCGTCTGAATCCTACATAATTCTTATGGGCTGGAGCGTGCTTGGCTTTACCTTTTTTCGCTACATATTTCAAAAAGATAAAAAAAATCACTTTGGCAAATCCACCGTCGCATGGCTGGCGTTATTGTTTTTGATTTTCTTCACTTCGACAATGTGGTTGCGTCAAGCTACGCATGACACTACAAAAACTGTTTTAAATAATTTAAATGCCTACTATCTTGAAGAGCTTAAAGAACACGGCGCCATGCTGAATGATCGTGAAAAGGAAGATTCTGAATACTATCTTGGCGGTCAAATGGAGCATGTCAGTTTTTCCTTGACAAGCTACAATGCCATGCAGATGTGTCTTTTAATCACCACGCTTTTTATCATGTTCAGCATTTACAACATGATGAATAAGCGCGAAAAGCTTATGGAAATTAAAAAAGTTGAGGCGGAGCAAAGTAACAAGGCGAAAAGTACTTTCCTCTTCAACATGAGTCACGACATACGCACGCCGATGAATGCAATTATCGGCTATGTAAATTTGGCGAAAAAAGAACAAGGCGCCTCCGACACTGTGAAAAATTATCTCACGAAAATCGAGGCGTCAAGCGATCATCTTTTGGCGCTGATAAACGATATTTTGGAAATGAGCCGCATTGAAAACGGCAAAATGGAATTGGAAATCGGCAAATTCGATCTCGTCAAAACTATGAATGAAGTCTACGACCTCTTCATTACGCAAATGGAAACGAAAAATCTTGTCTACACCGTCAGTGCGGAAAATCTCACGAATAAAACGGTTATGTGCGACAAAAAAAGATTGAATCGCGTACTTTTGAATTTAATCAGCAATGCCTTTAAATTTACGCCGGAAGGCGGCAGTGTAACAGTCACTCTTACGCAAAAAGGTTCGGAAGGCGATAACGGCTTTTATGAACTGAGCGTAAAAGATACCGGTATGGGTATGACGCCGGAATTTGCCGAAAAGGTTTTTGAGGCGTACACTAGAGACCGCACTGTAAACAATATTCAAGGTACAGGATTGGGCATGGCGATAACTAAAAGCATTGTCGACCTTATGCACGGCACGATTGACGTTGAAACGGAATTTGGCAAGGGTACCGAATTTAAAATTAACGTCTGCTTTACTATCGCAGAAGATGAGCCGGAAGTTGAAGAAAAGACCGTTGACAATGCAGAGTCAGAAATTGATTTTTCGCAGGTGAAATTACTTTTGGTTGAGGATATCGAAGTAAACCGCGAAATTGCGACGCTGATTTTAGAAGAATTCGGCTTTCAGATTGAGACGGCGGAAAATGGTAAAATCGCCGTTGATAAAATTGCCGCGTCAAAGCCCGGCGAATATCAGCTGATTTTAATGGATGTGCAAATGCCGGTAATGAACGGCTACGAGGCGTCGAAGGCAATACGCGCTCTGCCTGACAAGCAACTTGCATCAATACCGATTATAGCAATGACGGCAAACGCCTTCGCAGAGGATGTACAAAATGCCAAAAATGCCGGTATGAATGATCACGTTGCAAAGCCGCTTGACGTTACTCAAATGATGATGACCATTACAAACGTACTTTCAAAACACGATTAAGACATTGCCTTTTGAAAGGCGCGGCAGGAAAATTTTATCAGCACTGCCGCGTACAAAATTAAAATTGTCAGTGACGTAAAATTTATTCCGTACCGTAGCATTTCGCTTGTATGCGTCAGCGGCAAAATGTCTATAAAAATTCGTACGGCGTAGGGAAGTTGCGACGTTGAAAAAAATGTTCCGCACAAAAATGACATCGGCATTAAAAAGTACGTGTTGACTTGCGACAGCTCTTCAAAAGTTTTTACATACATTGCCGCGCAGAATCCCACCGCCGCGAATATTGCCGAGTTTAAAAATATCACGGTGCAAAATCCCGCCGCTGATACAACGTCCGCCAAAAAGTTTAAATGCGCGTCGAACAACGCGGATATCAGCAAAATTAACGCCGTCGATATAAAGGCGCGAATTACCGCCGAAAATATTTTTCCCGTGACAAATGCGGCAGGTTCAATCGGCGCGGCTAAATAATTTTCTAAGCTCTTATGATAAATTTTTTCTGCGTGTACCGTCGTAGCACTCATATAACTCACGTTCATTGTATTAAGCGCGATTATGCCGGGTACAAGAAAATCTAGGTACGTGCCGCTTTCCGGCGTGATACTGCGTCCCAATCCCCAGCCGAATGCCACAAGGTAAAGCACCGGCGTCACGAGCCGCGATAGGATAAATTTTTTTAAGCGGCGGCGAAGTACTACCCAGTCACGCCACATTACCGTTTCGATATCTGAAAAGTAAGATTGTAGATTGTAGATGGTAGATTGTAGGAAATTACTAATCCCTGTTCCCTTCTCCCTGTTACTTAAACTGCCCAAAGTAAGGCGATTGTTACGCCGTCAAATTTAGTTTTCGGCAACGCGAATTTTCCGCAGGTACAGCATAAAGCCGCCGCTTCGCAGACATTTCCGACGCCGATATTTTTTTTGACAAATTCCGATTCGTCCAATTTATATTCCAAAACTTTTTCGGCAAGTTCGGCGGCAGTGAAAAATTTTATCTCGCGTCCAAAATCTTTTGCAAAGTCAATCAACCCGACTTCATCGCGCTTTATGTCAACCGTAGCAAGAAGTTTTATCCTGTCGCGCGGCTGATTGATAATTTTACAAGCGGCGTCAACTGCCGACAAAATTTTTTCAGCAAAAATGCCGCGCTTACACCCAATGCCGCAGATTAAATTTTTAGGCGTCAAATTCAATCTGATATTACCCGCCGTAATAAAAATTTCTTCGCCGCGCAGTATCGCAGTATTAATCGCCTTAATAGCGTCTTTAGGCTCCGGCAGAAGTCCCAGCCGTGCGGCAAAATTATCAGCGGCAAATTTTTCCTCAACGTCGGTAGCTGTCGTGATAACGGGATTGGCGGCAATCTGCGCGGAAATTTTCAGCGTTAAATCATTTGCACCGCCTACGTGACCGCTTAAAAGACTGATAACGTTTCGCCCACGTTCATCAATCACGATAACGGCAGGATCGCTTAATTTGCTGACAATATGCGGCGCTATCATACGCACGGCAATTCCCGCCGCACAAATAAAAATCAGCGCGTCGAACTTTTTGAAAATCTCCGCTACAAAAATTTTCATACTGTCGAAATCGCGCCCTTTAATAAAAATTTGTCCGCTGATACCGGCGGAAATTTTTTTTGCCAATTCGTGACCTTTTTCAGTCACCGCTAAAATTGCAATTCTCATTTCATGTAATCACGCTCTAAAAATCTGTACGCCGTATTGTACAGGTACTCGGCAACACTGCCGGCGGAGATAATATCCCAGTCAAATGTGTCTACGGGGTCGGCGTAGGATTTACCGTCAAAAGTATAATTTGTGGTAGCACCGACACGAAAATATTTTACGCCTTCGTGAATTTTAAATTCTTCGCGAAAAATTTTGTAGTTCAAATTGGGGTTGCGGGCATTTTCGCGCGATTTGGCAGAGAGTTCTTGTTTAACAAGAGTGTAGAAAATAAATTCGTCGGCATCTTTTTCAATCATAAGCGAATCAGAATCAATGTACCACGCGCCGTAGGCATTGACAGTAGCGAAGCGCCAACTTTCAGCGTGAACCGTACTAACCAGAGTAAACGCGAACAAAAATATAAGCGCCATAAAAATTTTTTTCACTGTAAACATCTTCCCTACTATCTACCTTCTACTCCCTACAATCTATTTCAAATATTTAATAGCGTTATCGAACATAATTTCGGCAAGACTGCCTGTTTGAATTTCTTCCCACGCAGATTTTTCATCGTCTGAACCAATCAAGCCGTCCGCACCGAAAATTTTTGAAGAGACACTGGCAATAAATTTTTTGCCGTCCCTATTGTTAAACGCGCAGGTAGAAATTATGTAATGCGCGGGATTTTTCGCGGCATTGCGCCATTCGTCGGTAAATTCAGTTTTGAAAGTGGCGTTAAAAGTTTTAACGTCGCCTTCTGTGCTTTTCAGTGTCACCGAATCGGCATCAATAAAAAATGTGTCGCCGAAATTATCCGAGCCGAGATTTACCCAATTTTCCGCGTGTACCGGCGTCATAAGTGTAAACGCGAATAAAAATGCAACCGCCATAAAAATTTTTTTCATGATAAACACCTCATAATTGACTTTCTGCGAAAATAAATAATTTCCTTCAAAAAAATTTTCTCAAAAAACTTGACAATATATATATATATACATAATTTTTGCAGTTTAAAAATTTAAATAAAAGTTAAATTGGGAGGTTGATTTTTTATGGCAGACGGAACTAATATCCAAAATAACGATACCGCCGAACTTGTTGCTAAGATTGTTGGAGTCGGGGCAGCGGCTGTAGCTACTAAGGTAGCTGTTGATGTAGTTTCTGACGCTGTCGCCAATAATCCTGAAATCCTTGATGTAGGTCAAGAAATTGCTGTCGACGCGATTGGCGGAATTTTAGATTTGTTGTTCAGCTAGTTAATTTAAACGAAAGGAGCTAATACAAATGGCGAACACTTCAAATTCGCTTACGAAGGATCAAGTTGTTGAAAAAGGTATGAAATACTTGTTTCTGCATGCAACCGGATTGACTCTTCCTTATCTCGGATACAAAATTATCAACAAAGTTCTTGAAACACCTTTAAAACACAGCAAAAAAGCTGGAGCAGTTGCGGCAGTAGCCGGTATTGCCGCTTTAATTGGTCTTGAGGACGAAATTGACGACATTGACGCTTAACTAAAAAATTATAAACTCTTACACGTTGGAGCTTTTATATATGGGAACAGGACTCGTTCATTTATTTTTAGCCGGCAGTATAACGTTGGGACCGCTGATAGTTTTGCTTATTCTGTTTGCCGCTCTTGGCGATAAAAAATCTGAAGATGCCTTAGGTTTTGGATGTTTCATTTTAGTAATAGGTGCAATAGTCATTATATATGGATTATACAGCGCTAGTCAATCACCTTATTAACCTTATTAGTAGGTGTTAAAATTTATCCCGATTACGATCGGGATTTTTTAGTTTCTTCCAACCGCGTTTCCCATTGCCCACGCCGCCTGCAAATTAAAGCCGCCTGTGAACCCGTCAATATCTGCAACTTCGCCAACTATGAATAAATTTTTTACCAATTTTGACTCCATAGTTTTTGGATTAATTTCCTTCACGTCAACACCGCCGGAAGTTACAATCGCCTCTGCAAGCGGTCGTGTACGTGTCACGGTTAATGGCAATCCGCGCAGATTTTCTACCAGCCTTCGACGTTCTTCCTTCGTTACGGCGTCAATTTTTTTATCTTCGTCAATGTACGATAAATCCAAAATCGACGGAATTAATTTTGTCGGCAGAAGTTCAACCAACGCGTTTTTAATGGATTTGTGCTTGAATTTTTGAAAGTCACGTAAAATTCGCGCGTCGAGTTGCTCCGGCGTAAGTGCGGGTTTTAAATTTATCGCAAGTTCCACAAAAGATTTTTCTGCCAAAAGTTTTGCCGCCGTACGACTTAACGTCAAAATTATCGGTCCCGATACGCCGAAATGAGTAAATAACATTTCGCCGAATTGTTCGGCAACGGCTTTACCGTCCGCCTTCAAAACTGCGCGAACATTTTTCAGCGATAACCCCTGCAAGTCTTTGACAAAATCTTCCTCGACTTCCAACGGCACAAGCGCGGGTAAAATTTTCGTGACGGTATGTCCCAACTGCCGAGCGAATTTAAAGCCGTCGCCTGTCGAGCCTGTAGCAGGATAAGATTTTCCACCCGTCGCCAAAACTACAACGTCCGCGTCAATAAATTTTTTATGAACTTCCACGCCTATAATCTTACCGCCGTTTGCAAAAATGCCGTCAACGCGTGAATTTAATCTTACGTCAACATCTAAAATCGCCAACCGCCTTGTCAACACGTCGATAACTTCAGCCGCGTTATCGCTTGCAGGAAAAACTCTGTTGCCGCGTTCAACCTTCGTCTTAAGACCGAGCGTTTCAAAAAAATTCACGGTATCAGCCGCCGTAAAACTTTTTAAAGCGCTGTAGAGAAATTTGCCGTTGCCGGGAATATTTTTGACAATTTCGTTGACATCAGCCGCGTTAGTCAAATTGCAACGTCCCTTGCCGGTAATACGCAACTTTCGACCGAGTGCGTCATTTTTTTCAAAAAGCGTAACAGCCGCGCCGTTTTCAGCCATACGAATCGCCGCCATAATTCCGGCAGGACCGCCGCCAATTATGATAGCTTTTAGCCGGTAGCTGTTAGCTGTTAGCGGATTAGTAGTCATCTGTTTTAGCCTCAACTAATTTGTATAATGCTTTAACTTCGTCTGCAGTTAAGTGCCGGTAATTGCCGATTTTTACGTCGTCTAAAGTCAAGCCCGCAAAATTTATTCGTATCAATTTTTTTACGCCGCAACCTACCGCCGCCAACATTCGCCGAATCTGCCTGTTGCGTCCTTCGCGAATTGTAATGTCAAACGTCGCAGAATTTTTTTCGGCGTGCAGTAAATTTATTTCGGCGGGAGCTGTCAAGCCGTCTTCCAATTCAACGCCGTTGCAGAGTTGAGAAATTTTTTCTGCAGTAAGTTCACCGTCAACTTTTACGCGGTAGGTTTTCGGCACTTTAAATTTCGGGTGAATAAGGCGGTTCATTAATTCGCCGTCATTAGTCATCAAGATTAAGCCGGATGAATTTAAATCCAGCCTGCCGCAGGGATAAACCCGCGCCGCAATGTCTTTGATCAATTCCATAACGGTAGGACAGCCGCGTTTATCTTTCGCCGCCGATAAATAGCCTTCCGGCTTATTTAAAAGCAGATAAATTTTTTCCGTATCAAAATGCAGTTCCTCGCCGTCAACGCAAATTTTATTAATCTGCGCGTCCGCCCGTGAACCCAGCGTGTTTACAATTTTGCCGTCAACGGTAACACGTCCCGCCGTTATAAAATTTTCAGCTTCACGCCGTGACATTAAACCTGCGCGGCTGATTAATTTTTGCAATCGCTCTTCGCTCAAAATTTCCACCTCGAAAAAGTTTGTCGAAATTATAACATAGGGACTGGGGATTAGGGAATAGGTATCAGAAAAACTGTTAGTGATTAGGTGTTAGGTGTTAGGTGTTAGCTATTAGAAATTAACAGCTAAAGGCTAAGAGCTAACGGCTAATAGCTAAAAGCTAATCGCTACTCACTAAAAAAAATTGTGGTAAAGTTTAAAACGTTGTGCTATCATTACCTGCTAAGGAGGAATTTTGTATGGAAAAAATTATTGCAAAAGACGGTAATGTTGTCGAAGTTGAAGATGCTGAATATTTACATTCCCTTCGTCACACTGCCTCGCATATTTTGGCGCAAGCAGTTAAGCATTTGTACGGCGGCGCGGACGGCAAAAAGGTTCAACTTGCCATTGGTCCCGCGATTGACACCGGATTTTACTACGATATCGACATGGAGCGAAAACTCACCGACGAAGATTTAGCCGACATTGAACGCGAAATGAAAAATATTGTTAAGCAAAATCTTAAGCTTGAACGCAGTACCTTAAGCCGCGCAGATGCACTGAAAAAATTTTCAGATGAAGGCGAAATTTACAAAGTTGAATTAATTTCAGCACTTCCTGAAGACGCAGAAATTTCACTTTTCACGCAGGG
>CAJOKY010000066.1 GCA_905235425.1 uncultured Selenomonadaceae bacterium | reverse complement strand
TAAAGCCTTCCCTTTGAGGGGGCGGCGAAGCCGCATGATGAAGGATGAGGTGTTTTAGGCAGATATTGACTTTTGCTGCCTTATCCACCGTTTTGCGGCTCTCCCCACTCAGGGGAAATGCAACTCATAAAAATTTAGGGAGGCTGTAAAAATGGCTAGAACTCCGATTATTGCCGGTAACTGGAAGATGAACAACACGATTAAAGAGGGTACGGCTCTTGTCGAAGAGTTAATCCCGCTTGTAAAGAATCCGCCTTGCCGCGTCGTTGTTGCTCCTACTGCTACCGCGCTTGCCGCTGTTGCAAAGGCTGTTAAAGGTACAAATATTCACGTTGCCGCGCAGAATGTTCACTGGGAAGCTAAAGGCGCTTTCACCGGCGAAATTTCAACCGGCATGCTGAATGAAATCGGCGTTGACTTCGTTATACTCGGTCACAGCGAACGCCGCGATTATTTCGGCGAAACTGACGAAGGTGTCAACAAACGCGCTAAAGCCGCTTTCAATGCGGGTATCACGCCTATTATCTGCTGTGGAGAATCCCTTGAAATTCGCGAAGCCGGAACGTATATTGATCACGTTGTAAATCAGATTAACGCGGCGCTTGAAGGTTTCACGGCTAAAGAAGTGGCAAAACTCGTCATTGCGTACGAACCTATTTGGGCTATCGGCACGGGCAAGACTGCGACGTTTGAACAGGCTGAGGAAGTCTGTAAAGCTATTCGTGAAGCAGTTGCGAAGAAATTTGGTCAAGATGCGGCGGACGCTATTCGTATTCAATACGGCGGCAGCGTAAAACCGGCTACTATTAAAGACCTTATGAAACAGCCCAACGTTGACGGTGCATTGGTCGGCGGCGCATCTTTGAAGGCTCCGGACTTCAGCGCGATTGTAAATTTCTAAGATAAATTCTTTCGCAAAATTTTTTGAAAGGTGGTGATAATCATGGCGGATATTGAATCAAGAGTTGACAAGCTTGAAACGCGCGTAACAAGTCTTGAACAGCAAGTCAGCAATATTAGCACAAAACTTGATATGTTCATTGATGAAAGTAGGGAAGCTCGTAAAAGACAAGATGAAGATATACGCGAATTGCGCCAAAAGCAAAATACCGATATGAATGAAATCAGACAGTCTATCGAAGGTATGGGCAAACACGTTCGCAATATGTCTATTGTTACTATAATCGGTATTGCGGCAATGGTTATCGCCGTACTTTTGAAATAGTCTAATAAATTTCTGAAGGGTAGAGCCGTCAACTTAGTGGCTGGTAATTAGTTACTGGTTGCAAAGTTGGCGGCTTTTACTTAATTAAGAAATTAATTTAATAAAAGATGCGTGATTTATTATGACACAAGAAAATATCAGCAACACTTTGGAAATTCAGCGTTTGGTAGGGAAGTTTTCAAATTTGGAAGGCAATCCCGCCGAACAGAAAAAATTTTTAACTCGTGATGTCCAAATTCGCATTTATATAGGCGAAGAAATGATTTTGGAAATTCGCGGTCTTGCCAATTATGAACACAGTTTAAAGCCGTTTACCACTATGATTAAGCAATGTCATTATGTAAACGGTCAACACGTCATTGACTTCTTGACAAAGGATAAGGCGACGGGGCTTTTATTCGGTTTTGCGGTTCACGTCACTGAAGAAGGCGGCACGAATTTTATAAATAATCACTGCTTTTATTGTGAGGACATTTACGAAAATAAAAACGGCTCATGGCTGATTAAAGCACGTGACATCCACTACCATATCAGCGACAAGCACGTTTGGGGAGTGTAATTGTAATTCAACACATCTATAACAAGGAGGTTATGGTAGATGAGCGATAATAGACGGCGACGGCATCCAGGTGATCCTGTGCGTGAATCACCTGTTCGCAAAGACGAGCGCGATTGGAAAGCGAACGACCCACATGGCTCGGGAGATGTTGAAGAAGTGGTGAATAACATCAAAGATACCGTGATTAATTTTTCAAAATCGACGGCTCTTGCGCATCGTATTTATCATGGTATAACAGATATTAGCGTTTCTCAAGCCAGAAAACAATTTGAAAAAGGCGACCATATCGCAACAATACGTTCAGTTTATACTCATCACGGAATTTATGACGGACAAGGCGGCGTTTATGAATACAATGACTGTGTAGTTCGCCATACCTCCTTAGGCAGATTCGCTGACGGTGACGATCTTTATCGCGTCGAAGAGGATACTGTTTATACTCCCGGTCAAATTATTTATCGCGCACAATCGCGGCTTGGTGAGACAGACTATAATATTTTGTACAATAACTGTGAAAATTTTGCTACTTGGTGCAGATTAGGAGCACCAATTAAAACTCGACGCAAGAGAACTCAACACAAGAGTTAAACTCGCGACAATTTTTATATTTGTTTTAGGTTAAGAGAGGAGATTTTTTTAGATGGCAACAATTAAACACGCGCCTATTTGCTTGATTATTATGGACGGTTGGGGTATCGGCGACGTTACCGATAAATACAACGCAATTCAAGTCGGCAACACGCCTGTACTTGATGAACTTGCGAAAAAATATCCCAATGCGAAATTGCAGGCGTCCGGCGAATATGTCGGTCTTCCTGACGGGCAAATGGGCAATTCCGAAGTCGGTCACATGAATATCGGCGCAGGCAGAATCATTTATCAGCCGCTTACCAAAATTACAAAGGCGATTCGTGACGGTGACTTTTTCCAAAACAAGGCGCTTGTAGGCGTAGCAGATAAAGTCGTTGCATCGGGCGGAGCACTTCACCTTTTCGGACTTCTTTCACCGGGCGGCGTTCACAGCCACACCGAGCATGTCTACGGACTTTTGAAATTGGCGAAGGATAAAGGCGTTAAGAAAGTTTACGTACATGCATTTTTGGACGGTCGCGACGTTCCCCCTTCCAGTGCCGCTGAATATCTTGCCGCGCTTGAAGATAAGATTAAAGAAATCGGCATTGGTCAAATCGCTACTATTTCCGGACGCTACTACGCAATGGATCGCGATAAACGCTGGGATCGCGTAGAAAAAGCTTATAACGCCATTGCAAAGGCGGATGCGCCGAAAAAAGCTGATGCCGCTACGGCGATTAAAGAATCCTACGACAACAAGGTTACTGACGAATTTGTAAATCCCGTAGTTATCGGCGATTATGACGGCGTTAAAACCAATGACGGAATTATTTTCTTCAACTTCCGTCCCGATCGCGGTCGCGAAATGACGCACGCTTTCACTGATGATAAATTTGAAGGTTTCCCGCGCGTCGAAGAGCTTAAAAAAGTTCCCTTCGTAACAATGGCGCAGTATGAAGAGGGTCTCAATGTTACGGTTGCCTACCCGCCGGAAACTGTTTCAAACGGTCTCGGTGAAACAATCAGCAAGGCGGGACTTACTCAACTTCGTATCGCTGAAACTGAAAAATATGCGCACGTGACTTTCTTCTTTAACGGCGGCGTCGAGGAACCGTACAAGGGCGAAGACAGAATTTTGGTACCTTCGCCGAAAGTTGCGACGTATGATCTTAAGCCGGAAATGAGCGCGCCTACTGTCACGTTGAAAGTTGTTGAGGCTATCCTTTCCGAAAAATATGACTTCATAATTTTGAACTTTGCAAACGGCGACATGGTAGGACACACCGGCGTTATGAAAGCGGCAGTTAAAGCCGTTGAAACGGTTGACGTATGTGTAGGAATTTTTGTAGAGTGCATGAAGAAAGTCGGCGGCGAAGTCGTTATCATTGCGGATCACGGCAACGCGGATCAAATGTTTGACTACAAGCTTAAAGAGCCGTTCACTGCACATACCACTAACCCCGTGCCGATTATCGTAGTGTCAGATCGCGTTGCATCGGTAGGCGAAGGCGCACTTTGCGACGTTGCTCCCACGCTTTTGACTTTGGCAGGTATGGAAATTCCGGCTGAAATGACCGGTAAAAATCTTGTTACAATGAAGTAGCATTATGAAAAAAATCTTTTCAATCGCGTTGACAATCTGCGCGTTGATAATAACTTCTTCGGCGTTTGCGAATAACAAAATCATTTCAACAATGTTTGTCGTAGAGTGCAACGAATCAATCACTCTGCGCGATGCGCCGTCGATTTACGCGAATGAACTTGCACAAATTCCGCTCGGTCAAGCTGTCGGCTTTATCGAAAACGCAGGAAACGGCTTTTACAAAATTAATTATGACGGCATTGTAGGTTACGCACTGGCGCAATATCTTTCGGCAGACAGGAGCGGATCGCCTATCGGTGGTACTGTCGTAAACTGCAAAATCTCAATTACACTTCGCGCAGAACCTGCCGTAACTGCCGCCGAACTTATGCAAATTCCGCTCGGTGAACGCGTTACGGTATATCATTACGAAGATACAGAAGATTTTTTCTGCGTAAGATATCGCGGCGTAAAAGGTTATGTCTTGAAAACTTATATTCGCACTGATGACCAAAATTATCGCTGATTAAGCGTTATCAAAATTTAATCTGACATAAAAATTTCGGATAAAAAATTATCCTCTTCCATTTCGGAGGAGGATTTTTTTGCAGGAACTTTTATTTTTAAGTAGAAAAACTTACAGGGTGATTTTATGGACGTAAATTATGAACTCGGTGAATATAAATTTGTTTGGGATTCGGAAAAAGCCGCAATAAATCTGAAAAAACATAAAATAGCTTTTGAAGATGCGGCGCGAATTTTTCTTGATGATTACAGATTTGATGATTATGATGAATTTCACAGCGATTTTGAGGACAGGATTAAAACTGTAGGATTTGTAAGAAATGTTTTGGCGGTAATTTATACCGAGCGCGCTGACAGAAACAGAATTATTTCAGCACGTCGTGCTGATAGAGAAGAGGAGGCTCAGTATTTTGGACAATTTGAACAATAAAAACATTCCGCCGCTTACTAAAGAACAAATTTGGCGACTTTATCAACTTTCCAAAATGACCGATGATGAAATTGATTTTAGCGACATTCCCAAAATTACGGAGGAAGAATGGCGAACTAAATTTAAACCTGTTCGACTTCGCAAAAAAAATTTGCAAAATGCTACAAGCTAAATAATAATTGACGGGATTTTGGCGGTAATTTATACGGAGCGCGGTGACATAAACAGAATAATTTCAGCGCGACAAGCGACAAAAAATAATATACTATGAACAATTTGCCTAACAATATTCCGCCTTTGACGGAAGAAGAACTTGCAGAAATTGAATGTCTGAAAAAGATGACCGATGATGAAATTGATTTGAGTGACATCCCCGAAATTACGGAGGAAGAATGGCGAACTAAATTTAAACCTGTTCGACTTCGCAAAAAAAATTTGCAAAATGTTTCAAGCTAAATAATAATTTCGGATAAAAAATTATCCCCTTCCAATTCGGAGGAGGATTTTTTTATTGTTCAACTTCTAAAGGAAGTAGGATTTCTTCTTTGAGTTCGTGCAGGAAATTTGCGGCGGTTAGATCTGTCAATTCGGTTATGAAGTCGTCAACCTGCGCGGGAAGGATTAAAATATTCAATGTCACAACGTCGGTGTAGTCTGAACTTTCTACGCGGATATTTTTTTTGCGCAGAAAATTTTCAACCTGCGCGAAAAAATTATACTCAAGCGTCAAGGCAATGCGTTGAAAAGGCGTCATACGAATAATTTTCGCGACGCTTAATCCCAATGATGCCGTATGCGAATAAGCGCGAATCAAGCCGCCGGCTCCGAGTTTAATGCCGCCGAAATATCGCGTTACGACAACTACGGCATTTGTCACGTCATTTTTCTTAATCGTCTCCAAAATCGGATTTCCCGCAGTACCGCCCGGTTCGCCGTCGTCATTGGACTTTTGCAAATTGCCGCCTTCGCCCAAAATCCACGCCGAGCAATTATGAGTGGCGTCAAAATATTTTTTGCGTACCTGCTGAACAAATTCCCGCGCAGATTCTTCTGTTTCAACGTGTTTGACGGTCGCGATAAATACAGATTTTTTTACTTCGTACTCTGCGGAAAAAATTTCACCATCCGCAACGGTTTTGTAATTATTCATCCTAATTTAGGCGTTGACTTTCTTCAACCACGTTGTAATCGTTTTTCTGACTTTATCTTCTGCGTCTTGACAATCTTTGCCGCGAATACCGAGCCCGTCCAAAACTTTTGAACCTTTCGCGTAGTTTTCAATGTCTTCCTTGCCGATAAAAACTTCACTTGCCGAAGTGCAGAATGGAATTATCGTTTTGCCGTTGAAATCGTTTGTTTCAAGGAAAGTGTAAACAATCATCGGCAAATCTGACCACCAGATCGGATAACCCAAGTAAATCGTGTCGTATTGGGCAAAATTTTCAACCTTGCCGACATATGCGGGGCGTGCATTGGCATCTTGTTCACTCTTGGCAACTTCTGTACATTCGTGATAATTGGCGGGATAAGGCTCAACCGGCTTTATCTCGAACATATCTGCATCGACATTTTCAGCAATGATATCGGCGGCAATGTGCGTGTTGCCTTTCGTAATGTTGCCGACTTCGTAGTTATCGCCGGTACGCGAAAAATAAACTATCAGCGTATCTTTAGGCGAATCAACCTTTGAACTTTCGGACGTTGCAGACGAATTTTTCTGCGTACTATTTGACGCGGCATCACTGCAAGCCGTAAATAAAAAAACTACCAACAATGATAGCAACGCCGTAAAAAATTTTTTCACTAATACATCTCCTTTCTAAATTAGGTTTTAGCTTTTAGGTGTTAGGTGTTAGCTTTTAGACTACTCACTACCTCACTACTCACTACTTACTAATTAGCTGTTAGCTTTTAGGGATCAGGGATTAGGGATCAGGGATTAGTCTAACCCCTAGCCCCTTAGGTTTTAAGTGCTAACCTCAATGCGTCTTTTTCAAATATTGTAAATCGCCGTACCAATAAGCAGCAGTAGTGCCACCGTCAATCAGAAAATCTGCGCCGCTGATAAATCTGCCGCGACTTGACATTAAAAATTCGGCAAGGTCTCCGACTTCATCAGGCGTACCTGCGCGACCGGCGGGAGATGCCTTTAACATTTTGAGATAACCTTCTGCACGAGGACCTTTCAGTTCGTCGGCGGCAAGCGGAGTAATGATTATGCCGGGACTGATTGAATTAATGGTAGCGCCGCGTTTTCCCCAGCGTGTTGCCTCGTACATAACGCGCAGAACATTACCGCGCTTTGCATGTTGATAGGCTTTAAGTGTATCGACAATATCCTTAAGGAAGGGCAAATTCAAAAGTTCCTCTGTAGGCGTCGTGGCAAGTTGCATATTTTGATCTTCGGAAAGTGCACCGAGTCGATGACCACTCTGCGAAGAAATTATAACGCCGGAACCGCCTTCCGCGATAACCTTACCGACTTCCTCAAGCAATACCGCCGTACCGTACAAATCCACTTTTAAAATTGTGGCAACGGGAGCTTGTGAAGGTGATACGCCCGCCGCATTGATTAAGTTTTTTATTTCGCCGAATTTCTGCGCGTGTTCAATCATATTTAAAATTGATTCGCGTGACGACAAATCAGCGGCAACGGTAGACGTTTTAAATCCGGCGTTTTCCAAAATTTCTGCCGCCGCATTTGCATTTTCAATTTTTAAGTCAGCAAGTACAACGTGCTTACCGGCGCCCACTCTGCGTGCTATCGCCTGTCCTATTGAACCTGATCCGAGTAAAATTACAACTTCTTTCATTACTTGAACCCCTCCTTAAAAATAATAATTATTATATAAAATTTTTTTAGGAAAATCAAATTTTTTATCGGCAATAAATACTTTTAATTGTTTTTTCACATTATTTTCAGGGGGGGGGGTAAAATATTTTTTGTAAAAAGTTTTAGGAGGTTGTTTATATTGGAATTTGTAAAACAATTTTTATCATTAACGTGGCTTGTGTCGCTGATAGCGTTTATAGTTTATTGGCGCAAAAAAGCCGGTGCACGAAAAGCCGCCGGCGAAAAGTACAAAGATGACGAAAATTATAAAAATGTCAGCAGAACCAAAAGAATAATTGGGCTGGTTTGCATAGCGTCGTTTGTGATTTTAGGTTTTATAAATAGTAATGCCAATTCCGGAAGTTTCAATTATTCGAGTTCATCAAGCTCATCAAGCTCATCAAGTTCATCAAGCTCAACGACTTCGAGTTCACAAAAAGTACAAGAGCCGTCTAAAAATTATGTTGAAGCAGATATAGACATTTTATTGGGTGATGCAAAAAATAATGCGGCGAAAGCTAATCGCGATTATAAAGGAAAATATGTGAAAATTATCAATGGCAGTGTTTTTAATATCGAGAGCAATGCAAGATACATTTCATTGAAGGGTAGCGACCCTTACACTTTGTTACATGTTCAATGCTATCCGAAGAATCAAGACGCTAAAAATGCAATGTTAAATTTATCTACAGGGCAATTCGTGACAGTTTACGGAAAAATTACTGATGTCGGCGAAATTTTGGGATACAGTCTTGATTTAGAGAAAATAGAATGAACACTCCCGATGCTTGTATAAGCTGAGGTATTCTTGCCTTGTTGGGATAAAATCCCGCCGCGTATTTTTCAAAGTCTATAGATTAGCAACTTTGCATCTGTCGTAAAGGTCTTGCGTGTAAGGATTTACGTGACAAGCGGGTAGTAGTGAGGCGTAGTTAATTGCAGTCCACGTACTCTACTAAAAGTTCACGACCGCTTTTCAAAATTAAAATCCCGTCGCATTCAGGGCAAAAAAAATTATACCGTTCGACCGTAAAATTTTTTCCGCACTTATTACACTGCGCAGTTATCGGTACGCGCTTAATTTTCAAGGCGGCATTTTCGGCGGCGGTATTTTTTTTCAGTACGTCAAAGCTGAATTTTAACGCCTCAACTTCTACGCCGGACATTTCGCCCAATTTTAAACCTACTGCCGAAATGTTTTCCGCGTGATTTTCTGCGGCAACGTCCAACGCAATTTTTAAAATTCCTTCCGCCAATGATGCTTCATGCATTTTTACCAGCTCCAAAATCAGACGCCAATGCTAACATATAAATCTGCGCGGCACCGTTTTTTTTAAGTTCCTTCGCACATTCAGTAGCCGTCGCGCCGGTAGTGAAAATGTCGTCAAGTATCAAAACATTTTTGCCCTTGATATTAGCGCCGTCAACCATTTTAAAAGCCCCCTGCAAAGTTTCTCTGCGCTCGGCAGGCGTCAAATTGTAAAGGTGCGGCGTCTTTTTACTGCGTATCAAAATATTTTTTGCAGGTATTTTTAACATTCTCAACCAATCTGAAAAAATTAATTCGGTCTGATTGTAGCCGCGCTCTTTCAATCTGCCTTCGTGTAGCGGTACATATACCGCCACGTCAATGCCTTTCAGAAATTCTGTAACCTGCGCGTCCGTCGATATACTCTCCAAAATAATTTTCAGCGTCGGCAAAGTTCTCAAACTGTTTTCAAATTTCAATTTACGCAGAAGGTCACGCGTACCGTCGCGATATTTTGTAATGCGCATAACCTTTTCAATCGGTGCAGGTGACATTTGAAAAAAATCTATACAAAGAATTTTTTCAAGACAGGCAGGGCAAATATCGCCGCGCTCGTCCATAATCTCTTGACATACGGGACATATCGGCGGG
>CAJOKY010000065.1 GCA_905235425.1 uncultured Selenomonadaceae bacterium | reverse complement strand
CATGGCGCGGACGGGGCGCACGTCCTTGTGCGCCTCAACTAATCCGACGTTTACAAAATTTGCGGCTTTTCTAAATTCGATTTATTCAACACCACCTAGCTCCTAAAAGCTAAAACCTAAAAGCTAATAGCTAATAGCTAAAAGCTAATAGCTAATAGCTAACAGCTAAATCTATACCACGCCGCGCATATTCCTTCTACTGAAACCATACAAGGACCAATCGCGTTAAGCGGCTGACAAACTTTTTTAAAGAGCGGACACTGTTTAGGTGTGACAATTCCGCGCAGAACTTCGCCGCACCGACAGGCAGTCTTGCGTGTAACTTTTTCGATTTCAACCGGCATAATCTTTTCTATGTCGAAGTCTGCGAACTCTTCACGAATTTTTAAGCCGGAATGCGGAATTTTACCCAAGCCGCGCCATTCGTCATCAGCCGTTTCAAAAACCTGCGCCAAAATTTTTTTCGCCGTAATGTTGCCCTCTGCCTTGACGACGCTTTTATATTCGTTCTCAATCTCCGCGCGTCCCTCGTCAATCTGCCGCAAAAGATTTATCAGCGCCAATAAAATTTCCTCCGCCTCAAATCCTGCGACTA
This sequence comes from uncultured Selenomonadaceae bacterium, assembly GCA_905235425.1. Classification (GTDB taxonomy): domain Bacteria; phylum Bacillota; class Negativicutes; order Selenomonadales; family Selenomonadaceae; genus Quinella. The sequence goes on along the minus strand of CAJOKY010000065.1, from coordinate 9,071 downwards.
CTGAAGGCAATTTTAAAAATTTAAATGCGTCCGTACCCAAAACTACTGCGACGTGACCAGGCAGTAAAAAGCCGTCAACGCGTACCGCCGGATCTTCAAGCAACATTTTCAGTGCAGGCGGTACCAATTTCTGCGCGGAGAAGAAAAATACATTTTTTAAGCCTTTATCCTTCGCCGTCAAAATTACCGCTGCAGTAGCAGGAACCGTTGTTTCAAATCCCACTGCCAAAAATATTACGCGCTTTTTGGGATTTTCAGCCGCGATTTTAATACAGTCCATTGGTGAATAAATTACGCGAATATCAGCGCCAGCCGCCGATATTTCAGTTAAATTTGTCTTACTGCCCGGCACTTTCAACATATCGCCGAACGTGGCAATTATCACGTCGGGAAGTTGCGCATAAAAAATCGCCTTGTCAATATATTCGTCGCAAGTCACGCATACGGGACAGCCGGGTCCGGATACCAATTCGACATTGGGTGGCAGTATTTGACGTATGCCGGCGCGGAAAATCGATACTGTATGAGTGCCGCATACCTCCATAAAGCGAAGGGGACGTTTACCTTTGGCAAGGCGTTCAATTTCTTTTACAAGTGCATTTGCCATTCATTTACACCGTATATTAGCTTTTAGAGGGTAGGAGGTAGAGGGTAGATTGTAGAGGGTAGTCTAACACCTAACACCTAGCCCCTAACACCTATACTATAAATCTCGGCTAGCATTTCGTCGCGCAGTTTTACTTCTTCTTCGTCAACGACCTGCATGGCAAATCCCGCGTGAATCAAAACGTAATCGCCGATCTTAGCATTGGGCAGAAGCATTAAGCTTGCGTCACGTTTCACGCCGGATTTTTCAACCGTCGCCAAAGTGTCTTTTATGGCGACGATTTTTGCCGGAAATGCCAAACACATTTAAATCACTCCAATTAGGGAGTAGGGAACAGGGATTAGGGAGCAGATAGTAGATAGTAGGAAGTAGAATCTACTCTCTACCCTCTACCCCCTACAATCTCATATTCGCCTTAATTTGGAACTTTTCACGATTTACGATAAATCTATCGTGCCGACCGTTAAACACCTCTCCTGCGGCGTCTGAGGCGCTCACAGCGAATGTTAATTTACGCCCGTCCACTTCAATAAGCTCCACTTCAACGCGAACTTTTAAACCTACCGGCGTTGGCGCGGTATGTTTCACGTCAACGCTTACACCAACGCTGGTATATTCTGCAGGCAAAAATTTTTCAGCTAAATTCGCCGCCGCCTCTTCGACAAGGCAAATTAATTTCGGCGTCGCCAAAACTTTCAAACTGCCTGATTTCATTGCAAGCGCCGTATCAGATTCGGTTACCGTGAACTCGACAAAATTTTTTTCGCCGATCTTTAAATTTTCAAAACTCAACTTTTAACCTCCGTAATAAATCTGTTTTTGAAAAGTTCAATGAAATTTCTGCCTGCCGTTGAAAGCGTCTGATTTTTAAGCCACGATACAACAGTGTGAGTCGACATTTCCGGCTCGACAAGGCGCTTATAAATTAAATCACCGTCAGTCAAAAGTTTTTTGCTTGATATCGGTATCATCGCCGTACCAAGATTCATTTTAACCATAAGCAAATCTTGTACAATGCTGTCAGATACACAAATAATATTCGGTTCAAAGCCGGCTTTACGACAATTCGCCTCAAAAATTGACTTCCAACGCAGTGGAATTATCAGCGGTTCATTTTGCAATTCAATCAGCTTTACGGTATCTTTTTTTACACCGCAGGCAAATTTTTTATTCATAACCATGACAAGGGGTTCATTTGGCAATATCAGCAAATCGTAGGCAAGATTATCAACCTGCGTGCGGGTAATGGCAATTTCTATTAAGCGGCTGTCAAGAAGTTCCAAAATCCTTGCGCCTTCAGATTCCCAAATTTCAAAAGTAATATTGGGATAATTCGCGTGAAATACCGAAATTAAATCCGGCAGAATCATAGCGCCGGAAGTAGTTATGGTACCGATACGAAGAGAACCTTTTGCCCCTGTACCAATTTCGGTAATTTCGCGAACAGTGCCGTCAACCATACCGAGAATGTTTTCAACGCGTTCATAGAGTACGCGCCCTGCGTCTGTCAGTCTGATTCTGCGCGAGCCGCGTTCAAAAAGTTTCACGTTCAATTTTTCTTCCAAACGCTTCATCTGCCGACTAAGTGCAGGTTGTGCTACGCCGAGACGTTGCGCCGCGTGACTTATGTTGCCTTCTTCAACTATGGTAAAGAAAGCACGCATATCTTTTAGCCCCATGCTTTGTTCCATATAAAAACACATCTCCTAAAAAATTTTCTCGTCAAAAATTATACCATCAGCCGATATTTTTTTCAAATTTTCTGTACAAAATCGCTATATCTTAAAATCTGCATAGAAAATCTGCAAGCAAAAAGAGCCTTCGACTTATCGAAGACTCTCAATTTTATTTGCTTTATTTATTCACGAAGTTTTTCGGAATTACTTCCTCCACAATCTGTGCTGATTAATTCGGCTTAGAAGAAGAACTCAACACGACCGAAGATCTTTCTATATTTTTCATTAGTCAACATATATTTGCCGTCTGCATACCTTGCAATTAAGCCGATATTTTTGAAAGGTGCATAAGACGCGCCGATATGCCAGCCTTTAGATCCGGTACGAATATCATCGCCTTGATCGCTTGCAATAGCTACGTTGCTACCGAATTTGCTGTAGCCTGCCCATACAGCCCACTGACCTTGTGCAGAGGCATCGGCATAGTTGCCGTAACGCAACAAGACTTTCCAAGCGTCTTTTTCATTGTCAGCCTTTGTATTTCTTGCATAGCCGCCGCTAAGTACAAGCTTGTCATTGAAACGGTATCCGATATTTCCGGCTATAACATCAGCTTTAGTGGTATCGGCATTGTTGCTGTAGAAGTAGTTAGCAAAGTCATTATTCTTTGCATGGTAGTAACCAACACCGCCGAAAAGGCTTTTTACGCCGGGATCGTAGTACTGAACATTCACCGCTATTACTGTGGATTTTGCATTGCCGTATTCAGGAAGGGCAAGGGTAGAAAAGTTGTCGTCATGTATAGGAGTGCTAAGGTAACTTGCCTCGTTAGCATCATTTACCGAATTAATACGACCTGCCGTAATTCTTCCAATCCATTTTTTACCGAAAGTAAGTTCGCCGCCGGAGATAACCGTATCAAAGGCGAGACCGGCTTCAGGCGGGCAAAATTCAAAACGACCGAGTTTAACAGAGAAGTTATCCCATTCGCCCTGCGCCCATACACGTTTCAACGTCGTGTCATTGGTAGTATCATCGCTCATATCGCCGTAAGAATCAAGACGCGCTCTTGCAGACCAGTGACCATGATGCCATCTTTCACCATGTTGTTCGCCGTCTTTCCATTCGCGTCCATTGTCGGGAATATATTGCCCGCCTTCCCAGTGATTGTCGTCAATGTAAGCTACCGGCTCAAGACGGAAGACATAGCCGTTTGAAGTGCGTTTTTCATCTCTGTCTTTGTTTTTCAAGTGATTATAGGTGTACTCAATCTTGCCGCTCCAACGTACTTTGTCGGAATGTGATTCCAAATCGTCAACACGCATACCGAGTGTGGCAAGTTCGTCCTGCAGTTCATATACAAGCGCTTCCAATTGGCTCAATCTGTCCATATCGACAACCGCGCCGTTGCTGAGTTTGAACGGTACAACTGTTCCGTCAACAACACGACGAACGCCGCTGTTATCTACGAACGTCCACTGATGACCGCGAAGTTGAATTGCAAACGGGCTTGATTCGCCTTCAATGCGTGCAAGCGTCTTCGCTATCATCTGCGCCATTTCGTAACGGGTAATGTTACGTCCGCCGACGAATTTGCCGTTCAAGCTGGGATCGGAGTTGTCATAACCGGTTACGATACCTGCTTCCGCCAATTCGGTTACGGAATGGTAAGCCCAGTGATGCTCGTTTACGTCGCTGAAAGGATTTTGAGCCGCATAAGCGGGAACGGATGCGCCGCCGAGAATTACGGCTGCCGCCAAAGCAGAAACTACAGACTTTTTCATTTTGCATATCCTCCTTAAGAATGCAAAAACGATAATTGATAATATGTCTTCGTAAGTCCGCCTAAAAATCCCTTTGTTTGAGTGTCCCTGTTTCCTCTAACCGTGAATTTTTACGGTGAACTTTCAAGACGCGTGAATTGTAATGCATATGTTTTCACTTGTCAAGTGATTTTATGCGCTTTTTTTCAACCAAAAATTTATTTTTTTTACAACTATGTAAATTTTTTACGCAAAAAAAGAGCCTTCGATTTATCGAAGACTCTACGAATATATTTGCGTTATTTAATTACGAAGGTTAATGCGTCCTGTTTCGGAAACGTCCTAAACAGTTCACGCTGACTAATTCGGCTTAGAAGAAGAACTCAACACGACCGAAGAAGTTTTTAACTTTGTTGCTGTCGCCGGTGATCGGCTTGTTGTCACCGTACTTCGCGATAAGACCAATGTTTTTGAAGGGAGCATATGCCGCGCCTATGAACCAGCCTTTGTAGCCAAGCAAGATATCATCATTCGTCGTTCCTGCGAAGGATACGCCTTGACCGAACTTGCGATAGCCTGCCCATACAGCCCATTGACCTTTTGCAGATGCGTTTGCGTAGTTACCATAGCGGAGTTCTGCTTGCCATGCGTCTTTTTGGAAGTCAGCTTTGCTGTTACGTGCATAAGAGCCGGAAAGTTTGAAGTTAGAATTGAATCTGTAACCGAGATTTGCACCCCAAATGGTAGCTTTATTATTTTCAATGTCTTTGCTGACCCACCAAAGATCGTCGTCTTTTACGTGATACCAAGAAAGACCGCCGAAGACACCTTTTTTAAATTCAGTCGAATCGAAGAGCGGATCGTACTGCAGGTTGATACCTACAACAGTGCTTGACGATTCGCCGAACTTGTGATCTGCAGGATTGGTTGCCCAGTCATTTACTGCTCCGGCATAGCTTGTAGCAGAGGAATTCAGATAATCGGGATAGCCGACTTTATCGCTGCCAAGACGACCGCCAAGTACTGTAGCTTTGAATGCACCTTTACTTAAAGAAACTTGTGCGCCGGAAAGTTCAGTATCCCAGATAAGACCTTGTTCATTTGTATAGAACTCAAATCTACCGAGTTTAATTTGGAAGTTATCGTAATCGCCCTGCGCCCATACACGCTTTAATTTTGTGTCATTGGTAGTATCATCGCTCATATCACCGTTTGAATCAAGACGCGCTCTTGCAGACCAGTGACCATGATGATATTTTGTGCCGTGAAGTTCGTCATCTTTCCAATCGCGTTCGCTGTCCGGTACATAGTGACCGCTTTCCCAATGATTGTCATCAATGTAAGCTACCGGCTCAAGACGGAATACATAACCGTTAGAGGTGTACTTGTCGCCGTCATCAATCTTGCGATGCTTGTAGGTATACTCAATTTTGCCGCCCCAACGTACTTTGTCGGAATGAGCCTCCAAATCGTCAACGCGCATACCGAGCGCTGTCAATTCGTCCTGCAGTTCATATACCAACGCTTCCAACTGGTTCAATTTGTCCATATCAACCGTTGCGCCGTTGCTGAGTTTGAAAGGAACAACTGTTCCGTCAACTACACGACGAACGCCGCTGTTATCTACGAACGTCCATTGATGACCGCGAAGTTGAATTGCAAAGGGGCTTGATTCGCCTTCAATGCGTGCAAGCGTTTTTGCAATCATCTGCGCCATTTCATAACGGGTAATGTTACGTCCGCCGACGAATTTGCCGTTCAAGCTGGGATCGGAGTTGTCATAACCGGTTACGATACCGGCTTCCGCCAATTCGGTAACGGAATGGTAAGCCCAGTGATGCTCGTTGACATCGCTGAAAGGATTTTGAGCCGCATAAGCGGGAACGGATGCACCGCCAAGAATAACTGCGGCAGCCAAAGCAGAAACTACAGACTTTTTCATTTTGTACATCCTCCTTAAGAATGGAACCTATGAAAAACTTTTAAATGAATAGATAAAAATTTACTTTCGCCTATTCAGTTCTGCTTCAAAGTCCTTTTGTCTGAGTGTCCGTGTTTCCTCTGAACTCGACTTCGTCGCTTCACCTTCAAGACGCCCGCATTGTAATACATAAATTTTTCTTTGTCAAGTATATTTTTTTTAATTTTTTAGAAATTTTTTCAGTGCAATTTCATTATATATAGACAAAAACTGCATTACAGTTAAAAATATTTTCTTCACTTACAGGCAAATTTCATTGAAATTTTTAGGTGATTATAAGTTAGCTAATATACTAAAAAAAGAGCCTCTGAATTATCAAAGACTCTTAAGTTTATTTATGAATAAGTTTTTAATGACTTAGAAGAAAAATTCTACACGTCCGAAGAAGTGTTTAAGCTTGCCGCTGTCGCCGGTAATCTTTTTGTTATCGCCGTACTTGGCAATAAGACCGATATTTTTGAAGGGAGCGTAGGACGCACCTACAAACCAGCCTTTGTGACCAAGCAGGATGTCTTCATCCGTAGTTCCTTGAAAACCCGATCCTTGCCCAAATTTGCGGTAGCCTGCGAAAATCGACCATTGCCCTTTTTCGCTTGCATCGTCATAATCGCCGTATTCTACTTGCGCCTGCCACGAATTTTTTTCAAAATCAGCTTTCGTGTTGTGTACATAGCTGCCGAAAAGGTTCAGTTTTGGAGTGAATCTGTAACCGAGATTTACGCCCCAAATGTTGGCTTTGTTATTTTCAATGTCTTTGCTTACCCACCAAAGATCGTCATCTTTTATGTGGTACCAAGACAAGCCGCCATAAAAACCTTTTTTAAACTCTTCAGAATCAAAAAGCGGATCGTACTGCAGATTAATACCTACAACGTTGCTTGCCGCGTCGCCTGTTACGTGATCGGTGGGGTTTGTTGACCAGTCATGGTAGGCGTCTGAAAAATCTGAGGCAGAGGCGTCAAGGTAATCGGGATAACCTATTTTGTCAGCTGAAAGACGACCGCCGATTAACGTAGCAAGGAACGGACCTTTGCCGAAGTCAACCTGCACGCCGGAAATTTCAGTATCCCAAATAAGACCTTGTTCATTTGTATAGAATTCAAATTTACCGAGCTTAATTTGGAAATTGTCATATTCGCCCTGCGCCCATGCACGCTCCAATGAAACATTGCTTGTAATATCATCACTCATATCACCGGTAGCATCAAGACGCGCTCTAGCAGACCAATGCCCATGATGATAAGTTTCGCCGTGTTGTTCGCCGTTTTTCCATTCGCGCATGCTGTCGGGAATATAATGCCCGCTTTCCCAATGATTATCATCAATGTAGGCTACCGGCTCAAGGCGGAATATGTAGCCGTTTGAAGTCTGCTTTTCGCCGTCACGGGGTTTCAAGTGGTGGTAGGTATACTCAATCTTGCCGCCCCATTTGACTTTGTCGGAATGAGCCTCCAAATCGTCAACACGCATACCGAGCGCCGTCAATTCGTCCTGCAGTTCATATACAAGCGCTTCCAACTGGTTCAATTTATCCATATCAACCGTTGCGCCATTGCTAAGTTTGAACGGTACAACAGTTCCGTCAACAACACGACGAACGCCGCTGTTATCTACGAACGTCCATTGGTGACCGCGAAGTTGAATTGCAAACGGGCTTGTTTCGCCTTCAATGCGTGCAAGTGTCTTTGCTATCATCTGCGCCATTTCGTAACGGGTAATGTTACGTCCGCCGACGAATTTACCGTTCAAGCCGGGATCGGAGTTGTCATAACCGGTTACGATACCGGCTTCCGCCAATTCGGTAACGGAATGGTAAGCCCAGTGATGCTCGTTTACGTCGCTGAAAGGATTCTGCGCGGCGTACGCGGGGACACTTGCACCGCCAAGAATCACTGCGGCGGCTAAAGCAGAAACTACAGACTTTTTCATTTTTGTACCTCCACTGAAAAAAGAGAATAAAAAAATAGGCAGTCTTTACCGTGTCGCTACAAAGTTCCTTGTCTGAGTGTCCGTGTTTCCTCTGAACTTAAACTTTGCAGATCCATTTCAAGACGCGCAAATTTTAATACAAAAATTTTATTTTGTCAATTAAAACTCTTTATCGATTACTTGATTGAGTTGAAAATTTGAGATAAATTTACTCATCAATCAATTTTGCAATGGCGAAAAATACGGCGTGAGACTTAGCAAAAATTTTTCCGTTATCATCGTGTAAGGTACATTCGCAGTTAAAAATATGTCGACCTTCGCTTAAAACTTTAGCGTCGGTTATTATTCGCGACGCCATTTGAACGGGGTGCATAAAATCCATTGTGATAGACACTGTGACAACTTTTTTATTGTACATAAGGCAAGCGGCGCCCATAGCGGTATCAGCCATAGTTGTCATAACGCCGCCGTGCAATATGCCGTAGGGATTGGAGTGATTTTCTTTTACGTCGAGTTCAAGGCGTACGCAACCGTCAGCTGTAGGTACAATTTCGACGCCTAAAAAATCTATTATTGTGTTATCGTGGCAAAATTGAATAACTTGTTCTTGTGTCGGTACGGGCAAAATATCACCTCATTTTAGGGAGTAGAGGGTAGAGGGTAGAGGGTAGGTTGTAGAGGGTAGGTTGTAGAGGGTAGAAAGTAGGAAACCTACCCCCTACCTCCTACTATCTACTATCTACTTCCTACTCACTACTTACTATTCACTACTCACTATCTTCATAAGCAAGGGTGGCAAAACGCATACATTCTTTAGTAAAATGCAACTTAATTGACTGCGTGGGACCGTTACGGTTTTTGGCAATAATAACCTCTGCCTGATTTACGTTTTCTGTTTCTTGATTGTAGTATTCTTCGCGGTAGAGAAACATAACAATATCGGCATCCTGTTCAAGTGAGCCGGATTCGCGTAAATCGCTTAAAAGCGGGCGTTTATCTGCGCGCAGTTCGACATTTCTTGAAAGTTGGCTTAACGCTATAACGGGGATTTTCAATTCACGCGCCAATGCCTTTAAACTGCGCGATATCTCGGAAATTTCCTGTTGCCGGTTAAA
>CAJOKY010000064.1 GCA_905235425.1 uncultured Selenomonadaceae bacterium | reverse complement strand
GGTAGATAGTAGGAGGTAGGAATTATAATCGCCAATCTACCCCCTGCTCCCTAATGTTAGATGATAGAGGGTAGATAGTAGGAGGTAGGAATTACAATCTCCAATCTACCCCCTGCTCCCTAATGTTAGATGGTAGAGGGTAGATAGTAGGAGGTAGGAATTACAATCTCCAATTTACCCCCTGCTCCCTACTCCCTACTCCCTAATCCCTACTCCCTAAAAATGAAAAATATTCATCATCTTCATTGTCAAAGATTTTGCGTCGTCATCTTTGTGCCGTAAAAGGTAGCTTAGCGCGGACGTGTTGAAAAATGAAGTGATTGGGATATAGCGATTGTACTTGCGAAAGTCGCCCCATTTCAAAAGTTTTTTGTGCAATTCGTCAATATCGTTGACAGTGGCATTATGTTTTTTTAAAATCCTGTGCAGGAAAAAATCTTTCTGTATCTCATGAAAAATTTCTTCCGGTAGCGTAGGATTTTTTTTGTCATTCGCGTATTTTTCAATTAAGGCTACGGCTTTTTTCGACATTTGGAAAGCGCGAAAAGTTCCGCAGAAAAAAATTATCGCTACGGCAATGAGTAGCATTGTAAAAAAAATTTGCATTGGTAAAAATCCTTTTTAAAATTTTGTAAGCAAAAATATTTTACAACTTTCACGAAAACTTTACAAATTTATTTTCAGTGTAAGAGAGGAGTACGCAGGTTTTATGAAAATACTTCATACGGCGGATTGGCATTTGGGAAAGACTTTGAAAAATACGTCGCTGATTGACGAACAAGATTATATTTTGAACGGCGAATTTATGAAGATTGTGGACGACGTCAAGCCGGACACCGTGATTATTGCCGGTGACGTTTACGACAGGAGCGTACCGCCGGTGGACGCCGTGAATTTGTTTGACGACATTATTTTTAAATTGAACGAAAGAAAAATTCCAATTTTATGTATCGGCGGCAACCATGACAGCGCGGCACGTCTCAATTTCGCAGGGCGTCTTCTTGCACAGGCAAAATTTTTTATCGTCACTAAGCCGCAAGACGAACCCGCGACAATCGTGTTGCAGGATAAATTCGGCGACGTTTATTTTTCGCTGATACCTTTTTTTGAACCGTCCGACCTTCGCGAAAAAATTTCAGACGCCGATTCGGAAGATAATGTAAGCGCCGACGAAGTGAATAAATATTACGTTGAACAGGCACGAAAAAAAATCCCCGCCGGTACGCGCAGTGTTGCCGTAGCTCATCTTTTCGTGACAGGCGGCGTGAGTTCAGATTCAGAAAGAAAATTTATCGGCACGGTTGAAAATGTCGACAAGAAAAATTTTGCCGCGTACAACTACGTGGCATTGGGACATTTGCACCGTGAGCAGACTCTTAACAGTGACGAAAAAAATTTTATACGTTACAGCGGATCGCCCTTAAAATATTCTTTCGGTGAAGCGAATCATAAAAAAGGCGTGACACTTGCCGAGCTTGACGGTGAAGGTAATATCACGATAAAAAAAATACCCTTGACGCCGCGCCGCGATGTTCGCGTTATCAAGGGTACTGTCGAGCAACTTTGCCAATTACCTCGTACAGAAGATTTTATTCACGCGCAGATTGACGACCAAAAGAATATTTTGTCAGCCGCTGACAGACTGCGCGAAAGTTCCTGCCCAAATATCTTAAGCTTGGAATTTTTAAATATCGAATCAGTCAATGAAGATTTTTCGCAAAAGTTAAATGTGCGTGAAGGTGTTTCGCCGCTTGAACATTTTGTGGACTTTTACGAATACTCGACTAAAGAGAAAATGCCTGCCGTCTACCGTGATGCAATGGAAAAACTTATCGGCGGTATTAAAATTTAATCTACTTCGTCGACCATTCGCCTGTTGACTGATTGCATACGTACGTTTTATTTTCAAGCCGATAACCGACGCCGGTATTGCCTTTAACCTGCAAAAATTCGCCGCTTGTAAATTCAATGTGAACCTGTTCTTGGCTTACATAAACATTTGAAATTTGGTCAAGCGTAACGCCGAGCAAATTTACAATGTCATTTGAGCCGGCATTTTGAATCACGTCGCCGCCTGAGCCCATTGAGAAGAAAAATTCGTCGTAGCCGTCGCCGCCTACCAACGTATCAGCGCCGCCGTTAGCTCCCCAAAGACTTGAACCGCCGTTACCTGCGAAAATCTGATTGTTTTGATGATCAGCGCCGATTAAAATTTCAGCTTGATTTCTACCGCGTCCGTCAACATTTCTGCTATCCGATGCAACGTAGGAATAGGCAATAACCTCACTGTTAAAGGCGCTGTAGCCGATAAATTTATCGCGCATATTTTGAATTTCAAGCCTGCCTGAACTCGACTTGATATAGAAATTGTTGCCTCTGATATCGTCGAGTCCCTGATAATCGTCAAGCCGTACAACTTCGCCCTGCTGATAATTGTTAATGACTTTATCGCCTGCGTTATACGTGTACGTGTCGCCTTCCTTGTTAATTATCACGGTGTTGCCGACGCCGCCTGAAACGCTACTGCCTACAACAACAGTGCCGCTGTTGCCGCTGACATTGTAAACGTCGCCGTAATAATTATTTATGACATTTCCGCCGCTTGACGCAGTTTGAGTATCACTCTGCGCGGTTGCAGTGCTGACTGTGGTTGCAGTGTTTACGGTAGTAGAAGTGCTGACTGTAGTTGTTTCAGTAGTTGTGGTAGTGGTTTCAGTCTTAGTTGTAGTCGTGGAAGTTGTAGGAGTTACGTCAGTTTCAGTAGCAGGCTGTACGGTGTCGGTAGAAGTTGTGGACGTGACGCCGAAAAATTCGCCTAAAGTTTTATAAGCTCTCGGCGCGTCATTATAGTAGACATAATATTTAGCGTCGGCAACTTTGCTGATATCGTCAACGCCTTGAAGAGTTATGCTGAATTTCGGGTCAACGGTTTGAGTTGAAACATTGCCTCTGGAACTTGTAACGGACGCATTGTCGCTGATAACCACATTTCCGTTTTTAACTTCCTGCGTCAATGAGCGGTAGCTGTTATAATAATTGTCATAATCGCCTAAATAATTTTCATCAATACGAATAGCGTCATCGCCGGAAAAATCGGTGACAACCATTTCAATTTTTCTGTTGGCGGAATAAGAATAATAATTTGTAGCAGCAGGTTGCATTTCAATAGTATCGTTACCTTCGCCGCCGGTGATTGTGATATCGGTTAAATTTTCATTGGCATCAGCGCGGTTAAGATAAAATAAATCGTTGCCTTCGCCGCCATTTGCGTAGGTGTGCGCTCTGTTAAAGTCAACGGTATCATTTCCCGCACCGCCGAAAACACTTGCACCGCGCGAATACACGCCGATTGAGTCATTGCCTGCACCGGCATTAATTAAATTTGTTTCATCGCCTTCAAGCCAAATGCCGTTGTCATGTCTGCCGCCGTTTACCGAAATGATATCGTCGCCGCCGAGTGCCTGCAACGTCGAATGGTTACCATAAACTTTAATGCTGTCGTTGCCTTCCGTGCCTTCTACCAATTCACTTGCAACGGTTGAGTTAATTGCATTATATTCTGCCATAAAAATTCTTCCTTTCTTAAATTACAAAGATTAATTTTTTTAAACAATTATACTTTCGACAAAATCAGCGTCAATATTTAGCATGGACAAATTCAGTTAAAATTTTATTAAAAATTTTTATTAAAAACTAAAAAACTCCCGCGCATAAAACGCAGGAGCTTAATTTTTATTTAAACCGTACAAAAATTTTCATTTATTCTAATTCGTTTGCATCTTTCGGATTGTGCGCAAGAATTTTTTTGCCGCTGAACATGCTTGAAACTTCGCTTTCACCTTCCATAAATTCTGCGCGGACGACCATGTACATGTGACCTATTGCAAAGAGAATTATAAACCACGCCATGTAATGGTGAACGTAATGCGTCATCATTTCGCTATTAAGGAAATGATTCACCCAGCCGAAGAGCAAGCCGCCGGTAGTTGAAGGCGAAGTCATAAAGTACATTGCAAAGCCGGTTAAAATTTCAACCGCCAGCATTGCGTACAACGCCGCGTAAGACATTCTTGCAAGGGGGTTGCGCAGGTAGGAGGCATGGTGCGGTTTTACCAGCATGTAATGCATCGCAACATCTACCGTCTCTTCATAAAAATGCCCTTCCCAAACGCGCGGGAAAAGTCTGTCGCCTTTGTTTATGATAAAGCCGTAGACGCGCAGGATTAATGACGCGCAGAGGATAAACGCCGATACAAAATGAATATCGCGTACCAAGTCCATTGAAGTTATCGTGAAGAAAGGCTCGGTAGTTGAAACATTCATGGGTTTGGTGATTAACAATCCCGTGATGAAGAGAATTAAAATTTGTGACGCCAGTATCCAGTGAAAAATTCTGAGAAAGGGACTGAAAATATAAAATTCCTTGCGATGGACTTCTTTAACAGCCTTCATGTCGCTCACCTCCAATGCGGGGCAGTGGAAACGACGGAAATTTCTTCACCTTTCGCGTTGTACATATGGGTTGCGCAAGCCATGCAGGGATCGAATGAACGAACTACGCGGGCAATTTCAAGCGGCTTATTGGAGTCTGCAACGTGCGTATCAATCATAGCCGCTTCAAATGCGCCGTGTCCTGCCTTATCGTCGCGCGGGCAAGCATTCCACGTAGTGGGAACAACGCATTGATAATTGTCAACTTTTCCGTCTTTGATAACAACCCAATGACTTAAACCGCCGCGCGGAGCCTCGTATAAGCCGACGCCGTGACATTCTTTAGCCCAAGTATCGGGATACCATTTTTCATTATTCATTGTCGCCGTGTCGCCGAGCTTGATATTTGCAATAAGCTTGTCGAAGAAGAATTTATTAATTTCAGCGGCAAGCTGCGCGTCCAATGCACGGCAAGCTGTACGCCCGACCATTGTAGGCATCCACGTTTCGGCAGGAACGCCCAAAACTTTTGTAACGGCGGCAATTTGATCCAACATCATTTTTTCAGCCCATGTGGGATTCGGCAAAAGATTTTTCTGCGCCTTCGTGTATATGATAATGTAATGAGCCAGTGGACCGACTTCGCAGAGTTTACCTTTCCATTTCGGCGTTTTAAGCCATGAATATTTACCGCCTTCGTCAAGCGTCTTCCATTCTGTAGCCGTACCGGTTTTGGGACCGGTATATTTTTGTTCGGTAATGCCATTCCAAGGATGACGATCTTCAGCGTCGGGATATTCGTACCATGCATGTTGAACGCCTTCCGCGATATCGCCTTGTAAATCCTCCGCCTTAAGTTCATAAAACTTCGCATTGGCAAGACCTTTGCTGAAATCTTCAACAATGCCGTTTGAACGCACCAAAAGATTTTCAAAGTAGCCGCCGCCGTTTGAAGTACCCTTGTAACCTTCAAGCGGATAATCGCCAAATGCCATAACGCGAGTTTTTGAAAGTCCGCCGCCGTCAACTCTACCTGCGCGGACGTAAATGTTACCAATCGCGATTAAGTCAGGCAGGTAATAATTATTGACGAGTGAACGCGCGAAATTAATTGCTCTGTCAACTATCGCAAGCCGCGCAGTATTTACCGGCGCGTTGCCGTCTGTCATTGAAATTGCGCAGGGCATACCGCCAACTACATAATGCGGATGAGGATTTTTACCGCCAAAAATTACGTGCGGCGTAACAATTTCGCGCTGCTTGTCAAGCATTTCAAGATAATGTGCAACGGCAAGCAGGTGAACTTCAGGCGGCAAAAGTTTATAGTCGGGGTGATCCCACCAATTCGCGGCGAAAATTCCGAGCTGTCCGCTGTCAACAATGCCTTTAACCTTTGCTTGAATCGCGGCAAAATATTGAGCCGTCGCCGCAGGAAAATCATGCGGATAAGCTTCCGTCGTGACTTCGTTGGGTACGCGGAAGGGAAGGCGATAATTATTTACAAGTGCTGTTTGAAGTTCCGCAGTCTTTGTAGGATTAGCGGCAAGCGCCTCAACGGGGCTTACCCAATCCAACGCGTGAAGGTGGTAAAAGTGAACAATATGATCTTGTACAGTCAAAGTCGCCGCCATAATGTTGCGAATATAATTAGCATTTTTCGGAATGGAAATGCCGAGTGCGTCTTCAACTGCGCGGACAGATGCCAATGCGTGGGCAGTGGTACATACGCCGCAAATTCGCTGAATGTACGCCCAAGCGTCGCGGGGATCTCTGTCCTTCATAATAAGTTCAAGCCCGCGCCATGCCGTACCGCTTGAAATGGCGTCGGTAACTTTTCCCTGTTCATTTACTTCAACTTCAACGCGCAGATGCCCTTCAATTCTTGTGATAGGGTCTACTACAACGTGTGCCATTTTTTCACCTCATTTATAAGTATTAACGCAAGTATCATAAGCTTAAGAAGGATTATCAAGCAGACGGGGGGGGGGGCTGATGCAGCGTGCTTTTTGAAGGTAAATAAACCTGTCACGCCGATATTTTTTAACTCCGGCAAAGTCTTTGCGACCTCTGCCAAATTTTCAAGTTCAATGTTATTGCCACTCAAACAGGTATTAATTTTCCAATTAGCAATGTAGCTGAACTCGTGCAAAGAAACTTCCGGCAACATTTCAGCGGCTATTGTCACGGGATTAAATACACGGTGCGCATTGAAAGCAACTTTATTTATGGGACCGACGGGTACAGAAAGGTAAAACGTACCGCCGACTTTCATTTTGCGCTTTACTGCATGCAACGCCTTTTTCCAGCCTTCATAATCTATGGGATCGCTGTAACGTCCCAAGCCGAAATGTTCAAACGAACAAAGCCCTGAAACCGTCTCCAATGAATTATCTTCAATGCCATCCATATGCATGGCGTCAGCCTGAATGAAGTTAAGTCCTTCGATTTTATGCGGAAAAGGTCGTATATCTAAAAGCGTTACATTAACTTCCATTGCCAAAAGGTGCGCAATAAAGCCGTCAATGCGCGAACCGATATCATAAACGTGTTTGACATTGGAACGGTAAATTTCACGCGCCGCCCACATATCTTGAAAAAAATAATCCTGCCCTACGCCGCCGGCTTCCTGTATGCAGTCCGTCAAGCAAGCCCAAATAATTTCCGGATTAAACGGAAAATTTTTATCGTCGCCGCACTGTTTGGAATATTCTTCGATATCTTCAATAAAAAGCTTTTTTAACGCCTCTGTCAATTCATTTTGCGTCGTAAAATTTTGTCTTGCAAGCTTAGATACGTCCATAAATTTATCCCCAAAATTTTACTCTTCTTCTTTGGTAAGGTCATCGCGTTTATTGCGCTGAATAATGCTTGCAACGGCATGGGCGCCAACACCGGCGGCAGTAAGTACGCCTAAACCTACGCCGATTTTATCAGCGTCACCGAGTTTGCCGTACTGCGGAAGTCTGCCTGTAAACGGATCTTCGTCCCAGAAATGCGCATTGGAGCAGCCGATACATGGTGCGCCGGATTGAATGGGATAACTCATGCCCTGCCACCAGCGCAAATTTCCGCAGGAGTTGTACGTTTCAGGACCGCGACAGCCGAGTTTGTAAAGACACCAACCCGCCTTTGAACCCGCGTCATCAAAAGTTTCAGCGAACATGCCGGCATCAAAAAACGGACGTCTGTAACACGTGTCGTGAATACGATTGCCGAAAAATTGTTTAGGTCTGTTATCACCGTCCAAAGGCGGCAACGTACCGAATAAAGCCACGTGCATGACAACGCCCGTCATAACTTCCGGTATTGGAGGACAGCCCGGTACATTTACAACGGTCTTTCCGCCTACAAAGTGCGAAATTCCAGCCGAGCCGGTAGGATTAGGTTTAGCCGCCTGTATGCCGCCGTACGCCGCGCAGCTACCGTAAGCGATAATCGCCGCCGCGCCTTTAGCCGCCTTTTCCAACGTATGCAAAAAAGTATGTCCGCCGGACATGCAATGTACGCCGCTAGCCTTTGTAGCTACCGCGCCTTCAACTGCCAAAATATAATTTCCATTGTACTTGTTAATAGTCTCGTCCAAATGTTTCTCAAAAGGTTCACCGCAAGCCGCACTGAGTAAGTGATCATATTCAAGCGCTATTGTGGTTAATACAACGTCCGACGCCAAAGGTGAACCCGAACGTATGAAAGATTCGTCGCAACCCGTGCATTCGTGTCCGTGTATCCAAATTACTACCGGCAAGGGTCTTTTCTCCGCCGCCTCAACTACTTTTGAAAACATATCGGTACTAAGTCCAAGCAGAGATGTCAACGCTACACAGCCTTTTAAAAAACTGCGGCGGCTTAATCCACGCTTAAGATATGCTTCCCATAAACTATCCCTTTTCACTTCCGCCCCTCCTAGTTTAAATCACAAGATTATTGCAGATTAATTAATTTCCTAGCAAAATTCGCCGTGCCTTGCCTTTTTCCTGCCGAATTTAACAATTAAAAAAATCCCAACCATTTTGCGATTGGGATTGTTTTGATTGGAATTTTTTTATATGACTTATTTAAATATCAGATTATTTGCATCTAACTTTTTTTTCAATAAGTTCTCTTGTTTTGGAGTTTACTCCGAACGCACGTAATTTTACTTGCGTTGGCAAAACTCCGAGTCCCCATGTAGCACCGAATACCGCTATATTGAAACCTTTATCATTTGCCAAACAATTACCGAGTGCCCTTTCTCTTTGGGAATTACTCATTCTGTTGTATTCGTGAGAATCTACAAGTCGTTGAATATTTTCTGCACTCGCCGCACCGGTAGCTATCAACTCCTGTACTATATCGAAAACTTGTTCCAGCGACAGTCCGCCGCCGCCTGATACTGAATTTAATTGTTCGTCATTAAGTAATTCATTATTGTTGAAAACTAATTCATTGTTTATCATTCTAGTCGTCATTTTTATTATCTCCTTTTTACTTTCAAGTTTCATTTTTTATTTTATATTTTTAAATTATTGAGCAGGTGTCCATTGTGCAATTTTGTTTAAAACTTCCTGCTGTGTGAAACGTGCTCCCGCCTTAGATTGATTTGCATCCTTGTAGATTGCCTGACTGTTCATGAAGTCGAATCCCCAAGATGTATTAAATTCTGCATTTACTTTGATATTTTCCGATAACCATGCAACTGCATCTTTTTCCGGAAGTCTTGTATATGCGCCATTCACTTTACCGAGTTGCTTTAATCTGTTATAAATTGCATCCGTCACTGTTACATAATTTGAATATTTTCCGCCTGATACTCTGTCTAATTCTTCAAAATTCATTGTTTCTTCAAAGATTTTCATTTTAATTTCTCCTTTGCACTTTCAAAAATTTTTTATTTATTAAGCTTTCCACGCGGCTATTTGGTTAAGTACTTCTTGGTGAGAAAATGATTTACCTGCCGATGTTGTTTCTACACTGTAATATTTTGCTTTGCTGTTTATGAAGTCAAGCGGTTTTGAGGCAACTTTTATTCCAAAATCTACCCCAATGTTCAAATTTGTTCTCAACCAGCTGTCTGTGTCTTCTCTGCTAAGACGTTCGGTTGTGTTTTTAAAGTTAGGATTATTTTTATTTATGTCCTCTACTCGTTTTGCTATTGCATCTGAGATTGCAACATATTCTTTGTAAGTTCCACCAGATATTGAATCCAGTTCATTCATACTCATCATTTCATTGAAGATTTTCATTTTTTATTCCACCTTTCTTTAAATATCGATTAGAAAGTCTTTTCTACAAATTCACGTA
>CAJOKY010000063.1 GCA_905235425.1 uncultured Selenomonadaceae bacterium | reverse complement strand
TTTCCTAGCATATTAGATTGTAGAGGGTAGAGAGTAGAGGGTAGAGGGTAGGAAACAGAAAACCTACTTTCTACTATCTACAATCTACCCCCTACCCCCTACTTCCTAGCATTTTTGGCAGCTCTGCCGCGCGTTACTCTGTCAAGCACGGCTTTTCTTAAACGAATGCTTGACGGCGTGACTTCTACCAATTCATCGTCGTTAATATATTCCAGCGCCTGTTCAAGACTCATTACCTTAGGCGGCACAAGCCTTATCGCCTCGTCCGATGCGGAGGAGCGCATATTGGTAACGTGTTTCTGCTTGCAGGGATTTATATCAATATCCATTTCGCGTGAATTTTCGCCGACTATCATACCTTCGTAAACTTTCTGATTCGGCTCAATAAACATTATACCCCTATCCTGCAGGTTAAAAATGCCGTAGCCTGTAGTAAGACCTTCTTCAAATGCTACCAAACTGCCGCGATTGCGCCCCGCGATATCGCCTTTGTACGGTTCATAGCTGTGAAATACGTGGTGCATAATGCCGTTGCCCTTCGTACTCGTCAAAAGTTCCGAGCGAAAACCGATTAATCCCCGCGCAGGTATCAAGAAGTTTATGCGCATATATCCCGCGACTTCCGCCATATCAATCATTTCAGCTTTACGCCTGCCGAGAAGTTCCATAACCGTCCCCATAAATTCCTGCGGCACTTCAACAGTCAAACTTTCAATAGGTTCAAATTTTTTGCCGTCAATAATTTTATAGACAACCTCCGGCTTGCCAATCTGCATTTCGTAACCTTCACGGCGCATTGTTTCAATCAAAATCGAAAGGTGCAGTTCACCGCGTCCGCTGACTTTGAAAACGTCCGCCGAATCAGTTTCCTCAACACGCAAGGCAACATTTGTCTGAGCCTCTTTGAAAAGTCTGTCGCGAATATGGCGGCTTGTCACAAACTGCCCTTCACGTCCTGCAAATGGGCTTGTATTGACTCCGAAAGTCACGCTTAATGTCGGTTCATCAACGCGAATACCGGGCAACGCCTCAGCATTTTCAACATCTGCAATGGTATCACCTATTGACACGTCACCTAGTCCCGTAAGTGCGACAATTTCGCCCATTGACGCTTCCTCAACTTCAACGCGGTTCAAGCCGTCGTACGTGTAGACTTTGCCGATTTTCGCCTTTTTAGTTTCGTGTTCACTAATCAGCGCTACAACTTCACCGGCTTTAATCTTACCGCGATGAATCCTGCCTATAGCCAGCTTGCCTACATATTCATTAGCCTCAAGCGTTGTAACTACCATTTGCAACGGTTTATCGGGTTCACCTTCCGGCGAAGGAATTTCCTCCAAAATTGTATCAAGCAACGCCTTTAAATCCTTCGTGTTATCGTCCATAGATTTTTTTGCAATGCCGATTTTTGCAGAAGTATAAATAACCGGAAAATCCAGTTGCTCATCATCTGCGCCGAGTTCCATAAACAATTCTAAAATCTCGTCATTAACTTCATCAATACGCGCGTCGGGACGGTCAATTTTATTTATGACTACAATCGGTTTAAGCTTGTGTTCAAGGGCTTTACGCAGTACGTAGCGTGTCTGTGACATAACTCCTTCAAATGCGTCAACCAGCAAAAGTACGCCGTCCGCCATATTCAACACGCGTTCTACTTCGCCTGAAAAATCCGAATGTCCCGGCGTATCTATAATATTTATTTTCACGCCGTTATAAAATATCGCGGTATTTTTTGACAGAATTGTTATGCCGCGTTCGCGTTCCAAATCGTTTGAATCCATAACACGCTCTGCTACCTGTTCATTTTCACGGAATACCCGCGCCTGCTTTAAAAGCGCATCGATAAGAGACGTTTTACCGTGATCTACGTGCGCTATTATTGCCAAATTTCTGATACCGTCATTTTTTATCATCATTCGCTGTTCCCTTCGTTTTTTTTATAATATCTGTAATATTCTCCGCCGTCTCCGCAAGCTATATAACTTGCAAATGACATTTGTCCGATGACCTGATTTTTAAACTTCACATCTCTTAAAAATTTTTCCGAATTCAGTCCCTTTACTATTTTCTTCAAATACATTGGCTGAACTGTGACTTTATTATTATATACGGCAAGCCCTGTGATTATGTGGAACTGTACAAAAAAATTCGCATTTGGGAATTCCTTTCGCGTTTCTTTCGTATCCAACACCGTAATTCGCGTTTTTCGGTGATTTATATAAAATTTTTCCGTGCGGATTATTCTTTTAAACACCGATTGATATTCCAATATATTTTTATCACCGGAGATAGTTATATCGTCGGCATAGCGTGTATACGTTGCTCCGAGTTCTTTTGTCAGTTTAAAAAATCTTCTATCCATATTCGTGCACGCCAAATTCGACAAAAGCGGGCTTGTAGGGGCTCCCTGCGGCAAAGTTCCGTGATACGTGCACCATTTCAACATTTCTTTGATTCGTCGCGGTTTAATCTTTCTTCTTTTCAACGCCGCCTTTAGCTTTTCCGTCGTTATCGTTTCAAAAAAATCCCTTAAATCATACTGTATCACATACTTATTGCCCATATGCGCTTTGGCATTTTGTAATATCGAACTTCCCTTTTTGTACGCCGTTGCACAATACCAAATTGGGATTTTAAATCTTTTCATAATCTCCAAATATCCTGTTTGTACTTTCATCGTGAATTCATCAGGTATAGCAAGCATTCTTACGCCGCCGCTGGGTTTGGGAATAGATACTAGGTTATACTTGGGGAACTTCCCTTCCGTCAAATTATCAAGATACATTTTTTTCTCCATAAATCACAAATTAAAAATACGGCGCCTTACGCGAGGCATGGCAACCGTGCTTTTAAAATATATTTTCCTTTGGGAAATTTGTTATTAATTAGTTCCGCAACGCACGGATCTCCATGCCTCAAAGTATTGCGGAGGAGTTCACATTCTTAAGAATAAAAATTCCTAAGCTTCGAACTAAAAACAGTTTTTGAAATATAACATAAAAATTTTTATGTGTCAATATTTATTGTGCCGTCCAAGCGCCCGAGATGCGGTTATATCGGTAAGTGCTGCCGTCGGCAAGCATAACCGCCGGAGTATTGTTACTGTATGCCATAGCACTGTTCGCCTCGTTTATCTTAAGACTGCCCGCCGTGAAATTCAGCTTTACGCCGTTTTGAAAATCATCAAAAGACACAATGTCGCTTAAATTAATGTTGTACAACTTCACGATGTCACTTCCGCTTGCGTTGTTTATAACGTCGTTGCCTTCGCCGAGACCGTACCAAAACATATCGACACCTGCACCGCCTGTCAATGTGTCATTTGAACCGCCTTCAGCACCCCATAAACTTGTAGTGTTACTTCCGGCAAAAATTTTGTTGTCAAGGTTATTTCCCGCCAAAACATTCTGCGCGGTAGAATAACTTGCGTTGATATCGTTAATATTTACAAAGTGTTCGTCCGTAAGAAATACGGTAGAATTTCCTGCTGAATCGTAAATTGAAAGCGTATCTTCATTGTTGCCGCCGAGATAGTATAAATTTTTTTCATAAGTAAAATTATTATCACTGCCGGTGTTGCCGATTTTCACGCCGATAGCGTTTCTGCCGGTATTGGTGTACTGAATCGCATTATTTATGTCACTGCTGTTTAAAGCTACTGACATAACGCCGCCGTCTTCTGAAATTATTGCAAGGTTGTTGCCTGCGCGGTTGACAGTAAAGCCGTCCATAATCGCCAAAACATCGCTGTTATCTGAAGTGCCGGTAGTGAAATTGCGTACTTCGTCATTACCGCCGCCTTTGGAATACCAAAACATATCACGCGAATCGCCGCCTATTAAAACGTCTTCGCCGCCGGCGCCGCCCCAAATGCTTGTACCGTTTGAACCCGCCGTTATTGTATTGTTATTGTTATTACCCGCCAAAATGATACTGCCGGTGAGCTGTGCGGCGTCAATAGTCAACGTGTTTGCATTGGCATAATCACTGGTTTTATTTTTTACGAGATCCCTTTCACTAAGCCAAATGTCATTGAAAAAGTTACCTTTAACCGTCAAAGTTTTGCTGTCACTGCTGAAAGTCGCACTGCCGCTGTCAACGGTTGACGGCGTCGTAGCAGTTGATGTAGACGTGGAAGATGACGTATCGGTATTGGAAGATGAATCGGCTGAAGTATTTAACGTGACTTCGGTTGAAGGATCTCTGCCTGCCGCCGCCTGTTTAGCTAAATATCTCAATGCCATGTAACCTGCCGCGTAAGTATTAGCACTACTGCCGCTGAATGCTGTCTGCAATGATGAAGAATTGGACGCCAAATTTTGTATTCTGTCACGACGCTTATCATCAATACCGTGAACAAGTTCCGCCGAACCTTCTTTGAAAACTACGGGGTAATCGTTGTAGTAGTCATAATTCGCCGCCATAACCGCGTGAACCATTTCATGAGCTATCGTCCTGTCAAGATAGGTTAAAGCATTTGTACCGCCGGAGCCGTTGGGGTCTGACGTATCGATACTGTCGTAGTAGCTCATGTTGATTTTCATATGAAGATCGGTACATTTCTGCGTAGTGCTGTAGGATACAACCGCCATTCTGCCATCGTCGCTGTTATAAAATGTCACGTCCATTTCCTTAACAGTCGTGCCGGATTCATTGAAGTTTATGCCGAAAGAATCATTTATCAAGTTAAGCGAAGAATTTATCCACCATGTATAAAGAGCGCCTACTATAAACTTTTGGCTGTCGGTAAGCGTGGAAAGTTCCGGCACAGTGACTTTTAAGCCTTGAATGGTAAATTCGTTTGACGAAGGGTAGGTAATGTCACCTGTTTCAGGTACAACACTGTCAGCCGTTTTAACCGTGCTTGTACCTGCGTCAGAGCCGGTAATTGCGCCGGTATCGTCATTGTCCAAAATAATGCCGCACATATCCTTCAAAAATCTCGTATAATCGCCGTTGTAAGCTTTACAGTCTTTCACCATAGTTTGAGTGAGTTCCGACCAACTGCTGAATTTTGAGACGCCTTTAACTGCCGCGTCAAGTGCCGCCGTTCCCTTTGAACTCGTGCTGTCCAAAATTCTTGTAAAATCTTTTATAACATTTTGCGCTGTCGCCATAAAAATTCATCTCCCATAAATATTTTTATAAATTAATTATCGGTTAATTCATATTTTTATATAATTCTACGTCAATATTAAAAATTTATCAAGTAGTAGGAATTAGCTGTTAGCTTTTAGCTCTTAGCTTTTAGCTGTTAATCGCTAATGGCTAATAGCTAATGGCTAATAGCTGCTTTAATACTTTTCACAAATTTGCCGACATACGGCGCGGCATCTTTTCCGTACTTCGTCAAAATTTTTATTATCGCAGAACCTACAATGACGCCGTCCGCCAACTTCGACATTTCAGCGGCTTGCTCCGGCGTCGAAATACCAAAACCTATCGCGCAGGGCGTATCTGTATTTTCACGAACAATTTTTATAATCGGTTCAAGGTTAGTTGTGATTTTACTGCGCGTACCGGTAACACCGAGACTTGATACAATGTACAAAAAGCCTTCTGAGTCTTTTGAAATTTTGGCAATGCGATTTTCAGAAGTCGGCGCTATCATGCTTATTAAATTCACGCCGTACTTTTGACATAGCGGCAAAAATTCTTCCTTCTCTTCAAAAGGCACGTCCGGCAAAATAATCCCGTCTATGCCGATATCCGCGCAGATTGAAATAAATCTTTCAGCGCCGTAGCCGAATACCACATTGGCATAAGTCATAAAAATCAGCGGCACGGTGACATCTTGGCGAAGATTTTTTACCAGTTCAAAGACTTTGTCGGTAGTCACGCCGCCTTGCAACGCCTTTAAATTCGCCTCTTGAATCACGACACCTTCAGCGGTAGGGTCTGAAAAAGGTATGCCCAGCTCTATAATGTCAGCGCCGTTTTTAACCATTTCGCGTACACAAGCCGCCGTCGTTTCCAAATCGGGATAGCCGCACGTTATGAACGGTATGAAAACTTTGCCGTTTGCGAAGGCATTTTTAATTCTTAATTCTTCATTCTTCATTAATCTCAACCCCTCTGTACCTTGCAACGGACGCACAGTCTTTGTCGCCGCGACCGGAAATTGTAATGACGATAATTTTATCAGCGGACATTTTCGGCGCTATTTTCTGCGCGTAAGCAACGGCGTGGGCTGATTCTATCGCAGGGATAATGCCTTCGGTGCGTGAAAGATATTCAAACGCTTGTACCGCCTCTTCGTCGGTTATCGGCACATAATCTGCGCGGTTAGTGTCGTGCAGGTAAGAGTGTTCGGGACCAATGCCGGGATAATCCAATCCGGCGGAAATGGAATAAACCGGCGCAATGCCGCCAAATTCGTCTTGGCAGAAATAGCTTTTCATGCCGTGAAAAATTCCCGTGCGTCCGGTGCTGATTGTCGCCGCAGTTTCAAAAGTATCAATGCCGCGCCCTGCCGCTTCGCAACCAATTAATTTTACGTCGGCATCATTTATAAAATGCCAAAAACTTCCAATGGCATTTGAACCGCCGCCTACGCAGGCAATGACATAATCCGGCAATTTATTTTCCAACGCCAAAATTTGAGATTTAATTTCTCGTGAAATGACGGCTTGAAAATCGCGTACAATCGTAGGGAAGGGGTGCGGTCCCATAACCGAGCCTAAGCAATAATGAGTATCTGAAATTCTGCGCGTCCATTCGCGCATAGCCTCCGATACAGCGTCTTTCAGCGTTGCCGTGCCGCTTTTTATCGGTATGACATCAGCGCCTAAAAGTTTCATACGGTAGACGTTAAGCGCCTGCCGTTTTGTATCCTCTTCGCCCATAAACACGACGCATTCCATATTGAAAAGCGCGGCGGCAGTTGCAGTAGCTACGCCGTGTTGCCCTGCGCCGGTTTCTGCAATAAGGCGCGTCTTGCCCATTTTTTTAGCCAGCAACGCTTGACCGAGTACGTTGTTTATTTTATGCGAGCCGGTATGATTTAAATACTCACGCTTTAAATAAATTTTCGCACCGCCTAAATCCTTTGTCATCTTTTCGGCGAAGTAAAGGCGCGACGGTCTGCCTGCGTATTCGTTGAAAAGTTTTTCAAGTTCGGCGTTAAAATTTTTATCGTGTTTGTATTTTTCGTACGCCGATTCAAGTTCAATGACGGCGTTCATTAAAGTTTCGGGAATGTATTGTCCGCCGTAAATTCCGAAACGTCCCTTTGGATTAGTCATCTGATTTTCTCCTATATTAGCGGTTAGCCGTTAGCCATTAGCCATTAGCCATTAGCGATTAGCGATTAACAGCTAAAACCTAAAAGCTAACAGCTAACAGCTAACAGCTAAAAGCTAAAAGCTAACAGCTAATCTAACAAATTTTTTCATTTTCGTCGCGTCCTTAACGCCGCCCGTCTCAATGCCGCTTGAAACGTCAACCGCGTACGGATTTAAAATTTTTATCGCGTCGTGAACATTTTCAGCATTTAAACCGCCTGCCAAAAAGTACGGGCGATTAAAATTTTTTAAAAGTTGCCAGTCAAAAACTTTGCCGTCACCTGCGCCGCCGTCCAATAACACGTAATCGGCACTGCAACTTTCGGCAGGTTTTAAATCAGCGGCAGTTTTAATTTTAAAAGCTTTAATCAGCGGCTTTTTAGTCAAAGTACGCAACGCCGCAATATAATCTTCGTCCTCAGTGCCGTGCAGTTGTATCACGTCTATAAAATTTGAAATTTCGGCGACGGCTTTAATATCGGCATTGACGAAGACGCCGACGGCAGAAATTTTTTCGTGCAGGATATTTTTCAGCGCGGCGGCATCATTAGGCGTAATGTAGCGCTTGCTCTTCTGCGCGAAGACAAAGCCGATAAATTCCGGCATCAATTCATTTGCAACGGCAATGTCTTCTCTGCGCGTCAAGCCGCAAAGTTTAATTTTAGTCATTGATTTAATCTTTCCTCAATTCTTCGCGCACTTGATTATAAATCAGCAAAGTAAAAATCACCGTACCGCCGATAATGTTTCCGATTCCCGTAGGTATCAAAAATTTAAAAAGATAATCGAAAAAATCTGCGTCGCCGTCGATGATTTCAAACGCCATTTCACAGGATCCAACCACAACGTGGGCAAAATCTCCCAGTGCTATGAAGTACACAAAAAATATTATCGTGAGAAGCCTGAAATTTTTTGTTTGCGGCGCAGTCCATACCAAAGCCGCGATGATTATTCCTGCGGGTATGCCGCGAAAAATATTGTTGACAGGTGAAAGTTTCATAACATTTTTTGCCACTTCATGCATGGCAATTTCCAATTCCGGCGAAACTGCATAATTAAAGGAAAAAAATCCCGCCGCTATTGCCGTCCCGATAATGTTGAAAAAAAATACTATGCTCCACAATCTGATCACTTTAAAAAATACTTTGGTTGTAAAATTACAAAGCAACGGAATAATCGTAGTTATCGGATTTTCTGTGAAAAGTTGCATTCTTCCGAGTATCACAATTACAAATCCCACCGTATAACCCAAACTTGAAATTAAAGGATCAAATTGCGAATCGCCCATATGAAAATGAAATACCGAGCGGAAAAAAAATGAAAACGATACAAAAATACCTGCCGCCAATGCCGAAAACGCCAGAGCGCCAAATTTTCTGTTTAATTCTTCTTCGCCTTCACTGCGAATAATTTTAAAAATTAATTGAGGCGGAACAGGATGATTTTCTTTTAATATGCGGCGTTCTTCTTGTGATAATTCGTCGATAAAACTTTTTTCTTTCATTGTTACTTTAATCAGCTCCTCTAAAACTTTCAATCATAACTTTTTTGTCTGCGGCACGCATTAACGTTTCACCGATTAAAACCGCGTCCGCACCAATTCTTTTAAGTACTGAAATATCAGCCGCAGTTTTGACGCCGCTTTCAGCAATGTAAATTTTTTCGGCGGGTATGAGTTCACGCAACCTTGCCGCGTTGTCAAAATCTACGGTGAAATTTTTCAAGTTGCGATTGTTGACGCCGATAATTTCAGCGCTTGCTGTAAGTGCCGATTTAATTTCATCTGCGTTATGCGTCTCGACTACCGCCGCCATATTCAATTCCGCGCAGATTTTCAAGTACCGCGAAATAATTTCTGTAGGCAAAATCGCGCAGATTAAAAGCACCGCGTCAGCGCCCATAACCTTCGCTTGATAAATTTGGTATTCATCAACCGTAAAATCTTTTCTAAGCATCGGCGTTTGAACTTCTGCGCGAATATCGGTAAAAATTTTGTCGCTACCCAAAAAATATTTCGGTTCGGTAAGGCAGGATATACAATCAGCTCCGGCGCGTTCATATTCCTTCGCAATGTCAAGGTACGGAAAATTTTCAGCGATAACGCCCTTTGAAGGTGACGCTTTTTTCACTTCGCATATGAAAGACAGACCGTCACGCCTTAACGCAGTTTTAAAATTTTCACCATTGCCGATTTTTGAATTTTTCGCCGCCACTTTCATATCTTCGCGCGAAATTTTTTCTACGTCGTCTTTAACGCGAAGACGTGATAAGTTCGCCAATTCTTCCAATATATTCACAATCTATCACCTGCAATCTAGCTGTTAGCTGTGAGCTGTTAGCTTTTAGCTCTTAGCTGTTAATGGCTAATCGCTAATCACTAATCGCTAATGGCTAATGGCTAATGGCTAATCCCTACTCCCTGATCCCTACTCCC
>CAJOKY010000062.1 GCA_905235425.1 uncultured Selenomonadaceae bacterium | reverse complement strand
CTTTATGAAGAAATTTTAAAATATGATATTGCAGTTTACGGCGAAACTGATGAAAAGACACTTAAAACTTATGATAACCTAATTAAGGTATATTTTTCTTTTCGGAAATATGAAGAAATGGGAGACTTGCTGAATCGTGCAGTTCCTATAGCAGAAAATCTACCTGACGATTCGGATTTAAAATACAGTATTTTAGAACATCAAGCGCTTTATTACAGTAAGACACGACAATTTCAAAAATCATTGGAACTTTGGGAAAGATTACTCAACATGCCTATTGGTAACCAAAACAAAGTAAATGTGTTGTCATATATGGCAGATGTTTATCGCGTTTTAGCCGATTACTCTAACGCCCTCAAGTATATCGGACAGGCTTGGGATATCTATGAAAAATATCTGCCGAAAGATAAATATTCACGAGCAGGTATTTTGAAACAAACGAGCTTAATTTATAGTCGAATAGGCAATCACCAAGAGGCTTTACGCTATGCGCAAGAAGCCTATGATTTATACGTCGAGCTTAACGGGCTTGAGAGTAGTAATGTTTTTATAGCGCGAGAAATTTTAGCTGACCGTTATCAAGATATGAGACAGTATGATAAAGCCTTAGGACTGTATAAGGAAAACTATGAGCTGGCTATAAAATTGAACGACAATAACACTCCATTACATATGGATCTTATGGGAAAAATAGCTGATTCGTACTACAGATTAGGCGATTATAAATCCGGAATAGCGTGGGCAAAAAAGGCTGTAGATGACTCGATAAGAATTTATGGCGAAAAAAATTTATATACAATAGCTAACCAAAGTGTTTTAGCCTCACTTTATGCAAAAGATGAAAACACTTTAGACGAATCCATAAAACTTTGTGAAAAGATATTGGAAACAGAGAAAGAAATTCTTTTTGAACAAGACAGTATTATAGAAGTAAGTATGAACAATTTGGCATGGGTATATTACCAATCCGCACGCTGGAAAGAAGCCATACCTTTATACGAACAAGTCATTGAACGCATGGAAAATCGCGCCGAAAATTATGGTGCCTTGACTGCCGACGAAAAGCGAAATATATTTTCTGAACAAACGTGGGTTTATGTATATGCCGCAGAATTATACTACCGCGATAACAATTTCAAAAACGCTTTCCGAACATTTGAACGCGGCAGGTCACGGCTACTGATTGACTCCTACGCGGAGCAAATTGTAAAAAGCAACGGCGTTTTGAATAAGCAAGAAATTGATAAGTTGAACAAATATAAGGCGGGACTTGCAAATTACGCAAATCAGATTAAAAAAGCTATTCAAGAAGGCAACGAGGAAGAGAGTTTTCGCTTGGAAAATGAACAGCGCATCTTATCTAATGAATATGTCCAATACAAAAAGGCTCTTCAAGATAAATATCCCAAGTATAAAAATGCATCGCAGGCAAATAAATTAGACCTTGAACGCGACAAAAATATTTTGCCTGCCAATACCGCCTTTGTTGATTATATGGTCGGTAATACGGCGATATGGGCTTTTGTGTTTGACAACAGCGGCGACGTTAAAGCCGCTGCATTTGAAATGCCGGAAAATTTCCTTGAGAAATGCAACTTGTATCATGAACTTCTGGGCTATCCTAAATTGAAGAAGTTGAATGAAGACAAGGTATTTTTAGATCAAATGTCGGATAAGACTTTTAATAAATTCTTGTGGAAAGTTGGCGACAGTTATCAAATTATTATTGGAAATGCTAAGCCGAAAAGTTCAGTCAAGCCATACCGTTTTGATTTTAACAATCCTAACGATGAACAAGCTTTTCAAGAATTGAAGAAAAATCTTGCAAAAGGCATTGGCGACGTGTTACTGGCTCCATTAGCCGAACATATTTCAAAATATCAAAATTTGATAATCGCGCCGGACAAAGATTTAAATACCATTCCCTTTGAGACGTTGGAATTTAACGGCAAACCTGCGATTGAAACTTTCAATATGAGCTACGTCCCGTCATTTTCAGTGTTGAAACTTATGTACGAGGCAGGCGAAAAAAATTCCAAGCTGAAAAATCGACAAGACCTTTATGCAATGGGACATGCTTTTTACGGCAACAATGACGAAGCCGCCGCGCAGAGAAGTTTGGCAAACTTTATAAGAGGGCAACGCGGAGAAATTGCCGTCAATCAGTTCAGAAATTTGAAGTGGACTAATTTGCCTGGTTCAGAAAAAGAAATTAACCGTGTTTCTGAAATCTTCAACAATCCCCAAATTTTTACTGAAAAATCTGCGTCGGAATCCAATTTGAAAGCGTCCAATAAGCGCGACGAACTTTCAAAGTACAAGTACCTTTTATTCTCAACGCACGGATTATTTGATCCCAATGCGCCTGAATACAATTCGATAGTGCTAAGTCAAGGCGTTGACGCAAACGAAGACGGCTACGTAACAGTCGGCGAATGGGCGGGCATGGATTTGAACAGCGACGTAGTATTTCTTTCGGCGTGTGAAACGGGACGCGGCGAATATCAAGCAGGAGAAGGCATTGTCGGTATACCCTACGCCTTGACCATTGCGGGAAATAAAAATACCGTGATGAGTCTTTGGAAAGTTTATGATGATTATACGCCGGAATTTGTTGCAACCTTCTTTAAAAAGATGAAAGAAGGCAAATCAGCATTTATCGCGATAAACGAGACTAAGCGCGAATTTCTGAAGAATCCCGATGAAATGTACAGAGATCCTGCGGTATGGTCAGCCTTTGTGCTGTACGGTTTTTGAGAAGTTATAAGTAACGCTGAAAAATTTTGTTTAATAGAGGGGTGCGCACGGACGCGCCTTTTTTATATCAAATATTCAAGAAATTTTCTGCAAAATCATAGCGTGTAGAAAATATTTGTGATAAAATGTTTTTTGGAGGTGTCGAAAATGGATTACTTGCTGGTAATTTTGGCAACAGTGGCAGTAATATTCGGCGGTAAAGCTTTTTGGGATTGGAAGAAAAATCGGACGCCGCGCCTTGAATTGGGCGAATTGGAAGAGGAGCGGGCAGAATATTTACAAGAAAATTTTGAGAAGGCGTTGGCAGATTTCAGGTACATAGAAGATGCGCGAAAAACCATTACCGACAAGGAACTTTCGGCGCAACTCGGCAATATGCAACGCGTAGCAAAAAATTTAATCACGCACCTTGAAAAAAATCCCGAACGCATACCGTTAGCGTACAAGTTCATAGATTATTACCAAGACCGCGCAGTAAAAATAGTTCAGCAATATCAAGACTTAGAGGCTACGCAACTTTCAACAAGCCGCGTGGAAGAATTGAAAGAAAAAATGCGGTTAATGCTGTCTTCTCTTGACGCGGCGTACGAGGATCAATTTGAACACGTGCTGAATGAGCAAATAATTTCAGCCGATGCCGAATTAAAAGTTATGGAGCAACAACTTGACGCGGAAGGCATTAAACGCAAGCCGCTTGAAGTAGGACAGCGCGACGAATACGACAACGTACGAATTGATACAGATTTATTAGACAGACCATTGGGCGGCGTCGATACGAATTTGAGAAATTTGCCGGTATCAGCCAGCATGAAACGCGGCGTACCGACTGCAACAGGGCGCGTTCGTTATACGTCCAACAAGCGCAAAGATATAGTTGCCGGTTTTCCGGAAAATGAACGACCGGAAATTATTCAGCGCAAATTGATTCAATCGGCATTGGCGATATTTTTCGGTTCACTCGGTGCGCACAAATTTTATCAAGGCAAAACTTTTCAAGGCATTTTGTACATTTTATTTTTTTGGACGACTTTGCCGACGTGGATTAGTTTTGTTGAAGGCATAAGGTATTTGTTTATGCCGGTTGAGGATTTTTATTTTCAGTATTTGGACAAAGATAAGAATAGGAAATAGTAAGTAGTAAGTAGTTAGTAGTTAGTAGTTAGTAGTGAATAGTTGCCGGAGCTGATTAAGAAGGTGATAAAATGGAAGAGATAATCGGCAAAGTCAACACGGCAATTTCCTATGCAAAAGTTATGGAAGACGGCGCACGCGAACAAATACGCCGAATGTGCGACTATGAATTTACGCGCGGCAGTAAAATCAGAATTATGCCCGACGTACACGAAGGCGCAGGCTGTACAATCGGTACTACAATGACCGTTACAGATAAGGCGGTACCGAATCTTGTCGGCGTAGATATTGGTTGCGGCATGTACACCGTACCTTTGGAAGTTGACGAAATAGATTTTGAACAATTCGACGAGGCGGCGCATTATGTACCTTCCGGCACAAATGTTTGGGAAGGTCGCAATGAGCGGATGGATTTAAGCGAATTAATTTGTTACCGCAGTTTGAAGGATACGCGCAGAATTGAACGAAGTATAGGAACTTTAGGCGGAGGTAACCACTTCATTGAAATTGACAGATCGCGTGACGGGAAATTTTATCTTGTCATTCATTCCGGCAGTAGAAATTTAGGTAAGCAGGTTGCGGAAATTTATCAAGCGCTTGCCGTCGATTTGGCGAAGGGTAAAGAGGAGCTTTTCAAAGAGCAGGAACGAATTATTCGCGAATACAAAGAGGCAGGCAGGCGGAAAGAAATTCAAGCCAAATTGGTAGCCTTGAGAAAAAATTTTGCTGAAAATAATCCGACAATACCTGCTGATTTATGTCACGTCTACGGCAAATATTTTCATCAGTACCTGCACGATTTAGCGTACTGTCAAGAATTTGCACGTAAAAATCGTGAGACCATTGCAAAGGTTTTGTTGAAGCGCACGGGCATAAGCGGCGGCGAAGGTTTTCATACTACGCACAATTACATTGACACTGAAGAAAATATCCTGCGTAAAGGTGCGATAGCCGCGCATAAAGGCGAAGTGGTTTTAATACCTATAAATATGCGTGACGGTTCAGTTTTGGCGGCAGGAAAAGGCAATGCCGAGTGGAATTATTCAGCGCCGCACGGTGCAGGTAGATTGATGTCACGTTCGCAAGCTAAAGAAAATTTGAGTATGGAGGAGTTTAAACAGAGCATGAACGGCGTTTATACAACTTCGGTAAATGAATCTACGCTTGACGAATCGCCAATGGCATACAAATCTTTGGACGATATAATTGACGTTATCGGTGAGACGGTTGAAATTATCGACGTTATGAAACCGGTGTATAATTTCAAGGCAGGCTGAATTAGTATGACTGAAATTATTGAGTTTGAAAATTTCTCTGCTGAAAATTGCATTGATAAAATAATTCATGGTGATTGTCTTGAAGTTATGAAAAGTTTGCCGGATGAAAGCGTTGATGTCGTGATAACTTCGCCGCCTTATAATTTGTTAAATTCAACAGGCAACGGCTTGAAAAAAAATACAAATTGCGGGAAATGGAAAAATGCCGCTATAAAAAACGGTTATGCAAATTATGAAGATAATATGCCTTATGAAGAATATATTTCGTGGCAAAAAAAATGTGTCGCCGAAATGTTTAGGCTCCTAAAAGACGACGGCGCAATTTTTTATAACAATAAAAATCGCGTACAAAACGGGTTGCTTGAAGACAGAGGCGAGATTGTGAAAAATTTTCCACTTCGACAAGTCATTATTTGGAAACGTAGCGGCGCGATAAATTTTAATGCAGGATATTTTTTACCGACCACTGAACAAATTTATCTTATTTGCAAAAAAAATTTTAAACTTGCGAAAGGCGCAAATAAAAATACTGACGTTTGGGAAGTTACGCAGGAAATAAAAAATCCGCACCCCGCGCCTTTTCCGGAAAAACTTATCGACAAAATTATTTCCAGTACGACGGGAAAAATTATTTTAGATCCATTCGCAGGAAGTGGGACAACTGCCATTTCAGCTAAAAAATTTGACAGAAATTTTATCTTGATTGAAAAATCGATTGAATATTGTAAAATGGCTCAAAAAAGAATTAACGGAGAGGATTGGCGAAATGTTGGAGACAGTTCAAGCGAAAATTCAATCAAGTTGTTTTAAAAACATCTATTGGTTTTCCCGTTACCTTTTAAATACAGATCAATATGGCGCGCTTGGTAAAATCAAGGAATCCGAATTTTTAAATCTTGTAGTAATTTTAGAAACATTATTGACGCAAAAAAATTTTTCTACCGAAGATAAACTGAAATTGTTCAAAAAAACCTTGTCGAATGAAGTAAAAAATTTTTGCAAAGTCGGCACTAAAAATTATAATTTGTCGCTGAATTTAATTGCGAAACTTGATGAAGAAATTCAAACTGTTGAAGACGCATTTGTATTTTGTATGGCTAT
Organism: uncultured Selenomonadaceae bacterium; assembly: GCA_905235425.1. Lineage (GTDB taxonomy): Bacteria > Bacillota > Negativicutes > Selenomonadales > Selenomonadaceae > Quinella. The sequence continues at coordinate 3,492 of CAJOKY010000062.1, read as the reverse complement.
GAAATATTTTGTTGCGCCGATAAATCAAGCTATGAAATTTGTCCCTGCCGACGATAAAATTTTTTGTGAAATTGCGGCTAAAAATATTTTAGACACTTTCGGAGAAGAAAAAATTGCAACTTTAATTGAGACTTGGGATAATTTAGGAATTAAAGGTTGTTTAGATGTTGAAAGAAGTTTAGTTGTAGAGGAATTTGAAAAGTTGATTGACAATTTATCACGGCTGAATATTTTCCACAGTAAATTTGATGATAACATTATGTTGACGGCATTTGTACAGGAGTTTGAACGGCGATTGGGACAGAAAAGAAAATCGCGCGGCGGAACTTCGCTTGAAAGCGTGACAGACTTCATTTTTGATTATTACAAAATTAAATCAACAGAACAGCCGAGCCATTTTGATCAGGATATTGAGGTTGACAAATGGTTTAAGTGCAAAGATGGTTGGATTGTAGGAATCAGTTGCAAAAGAACTCTGCGCGAGCGTTGGAAACAATTAAGTCAAGCAGACAGAGGAACTTTATCACATTTTAAAATTCGCGAGTTGTGGCATTTGATAACTTTCGATAAAGATTTATCAGACGACAAAATTGTAAGATTGGGCGAACAGGGACAAATTTTTTATTTACCTGAATCCGGTGAAACTTATAAAAAATGTTCAGAACATCTTGGAATGAAAAATTATGTTCGACCGTTAAAAAATTTTGTTTCTGATATTAGGAAATTAACCAGCAAATAATTCAAATGAAAAATTATCGCAGACTTTTAATGTACATGAAGCCGTATCTTGGGCGGCTCATGCTTGCTATATTTTGCATAATCATGGCGTCGAGTGCAAATTTGTACCTTCCTTGGATTATCAAAGACATGATAGACAAGGTGCTTTCCGGCGGCAACATGGGAATGCTGAATTTTATTTGTATCAGCATTGTCGTTGTATTTGCAATTCGCGGCTTTTTTTACTATTGGCAATCTTACCTTGTCTCGTACATAGGGCAAAGGGTAGTTGCCGACGTGCGGGCTGTCATGTTCCAAAAATTTCAGCGAATGCCGATGGCGTACTTTGACAAGCATCAAACCGGCGAAACAATGAGCTACGTGACAAATGACGTTGCCGCAGTTCAATCAGCCCTTGTCGATAACCTAATCGAACTCTTCACGGAAGCGGCAATTCTAATCGGTTCAATAATTTTAATGCTGTATATCGATTGGAAATTGACGCTGCTGACGCTTGTCACCGTGCCAATGGTCGGCTACGCGATGAAAGTTTTCGGACGCAAGATAAAAAGCGCCGGTACGCTGATTCAAGAAAAAATGGCGGACATAACGTCCCTTCTGCAGGAAAGTATTTCGTCAATCCGAATTGTGAAATCTTTTGTACGCGAAGAATACGAAATAAAACGTTTCGGCGTGGAAAACGAATTGAACTTTCAAGCGTCAATGAAAAATGCGAAGTTGACAAGCCGCTTGACTCCTACTGTAGAATTTCTTGCCGCGCTCGGTGTTACGCTTATTGTATGGTTCGGCGGCTACGAAGTTATTCACGGCATAATGACGGCAGGATCACTTGTCGCATTTCTGACATACGCTGTAAATCTTGCCAATCCCGTTAAAAGATTGTCGCGAATTTACGGCAGAATGCAACAGGCTATGGCGGCGATTGACAGAATTTTTTATGTGCTTGACTTGGAAGAGCCGGTAAACAGTAAACCCGACGCCATAGTTTTGCCGCCGGTAAAAGGTCGCGTAACTGTTGAAAACGTTACCTTCAGTTACGACGATCAACATAACGCGCTTGAAAATGTTTCGTTCGACGTTTCGCCGGGACAAATGATAGCGTTTGTTGGACCTTCCGGCGCAGGTAAATCCACCATTGCAAATTTAATTCCGCGCTTTTATGACGTGACAGGCGGCGCGATTAAAATTGACGGCTTGGATATTCGCGACGTGACTTTAAATTCTCTGCGCGAACAAATTGGAATTGTGCCGCAGGAGACTTTGCTTTTCAGCACGACGGTCATGGAAAATATTCGTTACGGCAGGCTTGATGCTACTGATGATGAAGTTATCGCGGCGGCAAAGGCGGCTAATGCTGATAATTTTATACGCGAACTGCCGCAGGGTTATCAAACGCAGATAGGTGAACGCGGTTTAAGTTTAAGCGGCGGTCAGCGTCAACGTATGGCTATCGCTCGCGCCATGTTGAAGAATCCTCAGATTTTAATTTTGGACGAGGCAACTTCCGCGCTTGATACTGAAAGTGAAAAAATTGTTCAATCGGCACTTGATGAACTTATGGTAGGGCGTACGAGTTTTGTCATTGCGCACCGGCTGAGTACGATTTTTGCCGCAGATCAAATTTTTGTTATCGACAAAGGCAGAATTTGTGAACACGGTACGCACCATGAACTTTTGGCATTAAACGGCGTCTATGCTCACCTCTACAATATTCAATTCAGCAATATTTAGTGACAAAAAAATAAACCGCACAATAAGCGTGCGGCTTTTTTAGTTTTACCGTAAAAATTTTTGGATATTATTAAAACTCGTCATTGGTTAAAATTTTAGAATAAATGTAACCTTCCCTTACGCCGGAATCGCTGTAAAGGATATCGTGACTGCCAAAACGTTTTGCCAACACGTCGGCGATAACAAGTCCCGGCATAAACGTATGCATTCTTTCCGGCACGGTACGCATAAGCAGGACTTTATCAGGCACAATCAATTCATAATCACGCTGAAAACGTTTTAGTATGTCGCGCAGGCGTCGCACTTCCATTCGCATATTTCTGCGCGGCAAGCCGTACATTGCATTATAAAGAGCCATACCGCCTTTGAAAGTTCCGCCAATGCCGCAAATCTGCGCGTGGCTTATATCGCGAAATTCATTTATAGCGCTAACCGTCGCCTCTGCCTCCGCATACATTTCCGCACATTCCGAGCGGCTTGGCAAAATATGTTCCTTGCCGGTGTATCGCGTATGAAAGCTAAGCGAACCTATCGGCAGACTTACCTTGACTTGAATCGTGCTGTAATTGAAGTAAACAATTTCAGTCGAGCCGCCGCCTATGTCAATTAAAAGCCCTTTTTCTTCGTCAAGGTTATGCGTAGCGCCGATAAAGTCAAACGTCGCCTCGTCGTCGCCACTCATTACCATTAAATTTGTCTGCGTTCTGTACGAAATTTCGCGTACCGCATCACGACCGTTTATCGCATTTCTAAGCGCGGCAGTGGTAAATGCAGTTACGCGATTTATGCCGAGTTCGTCCAAAAAATTTTTGTATTCTTGAATTATCTCTACAACTTTATCAATGCCCTGATGCTGCATATAGCCATCTTTTACATACGCCGCCAGCCCGACGGTATGTTTCTTCTTCATCAACATTTCCACGCGGTCGCCGTCTATTTCGTAAATCGCCATGCGTATCGTGTTCGATCCTACATCAATCATCGCGTAAAGCATTTTATCACCACCGTTTTGTTTAATTCATT
>CAJOKY010000061.1 GCA_905235425.1 uncultured Selenomonadaceae bacterium | reverse complement strand
GCAGGTTCCATTCCGATAATCGGCAGAGCATATTTCTCACGCATTGGGCGAACTGCTACAGAAGTTGCCGTGTTGCAAGCTACGACTATTGCGCCTACATTCTGCGCGGTTAAAAATTTAAAAGCCGCATCAACGTAACTTAAAACCTGGTCGCGCGTCTTCGTGCCGTAGGGTACGTTGTCTTCGTCCGCATAAAAAATAAATTCGTCATTCGGCAAAATCTTCATGGCATGATGCAGTACCGATAAGCCGCCGATACCCGAATCAAAAAACGCTATCTTCAATTAATCGCCGCCCCTTTTATTGAGATTCGTCAGACAAAATTTGTTCAATTTGCATTTTCATTTTGGGAAAATCTTCACTAACTGTTTTAAAAACGTCAAGCATATTCAAAGTTTCATATTTATGAGCTACAACATCTTTGAATCCTACAGCCTTTTTCCAAGAAATTTGCGGATAACTTTTTCTAAATTCATATGTCAAATGTTTTGTAAGCTCGCCGATATTTATTGCCGCCATACCGACAGCGTGCTTTGTTTTTCATCTGCCAAAAATTCTTCCAACATATCATTTTATAAAAAATTTAACGCTAATTCAATTTCGGCAAAAATTTTTTGTAAAGCGATCTTTTCTCTACGCTGCATGAATTTCTATCTCTGTATCAATTTCAATCATCCAATCAGCTTTTTTAGATCCGTGAATTACGTCAACTTTTACGCCAAAAATTTCTTCTAAATCAATCATCAATCCGGCAAGAGTAAATAACGATACAGCCTTTGTCTCAAATTCTACAATTAAATCCTGTCATCACGAAAATTTCCTCTTGCACGCGAACCGAAAAGCGTTACTTTTGTCAATTTATATTCCGGCGCAATTTTTTCAATGCCTTTCTTTATGTCATCAAGCGTCAACATTTTTAACACCTCGCAAGTTTTTTAAAATTTTTTCCATATCATCAGGAAGTGGCGCAGTAAAATTCATACGTTCGCCGGTAGTTGGGTGCGTCAAGCTCAATGTGTGTGAATGTAACGCTTGCCCTTGTATGTCGAATGGATTTTTCCGCGCAGTGTACTTTTCGTCGCCAACAAGCGGATGACCAATTTCAGCCATATGTACGCGAATTTGATGAGTTCTGCCAGTCTGCAACTTACATTCAACGTAGGTAAAATTTTTAAACCGCTCCAAAACTTTAAACTCAGTGACAGCCCTTTTACCGTCAGCAGTCACCGCCATTTTTTTTCTGTCAACTTTATCGCGTCCAATCGCGCCGTTGATAATTCCCGCGTCATCAGCCAATACGCCGTGAACAATCGCAAGGTACGTACGAACGGCGGTTTTATCCTTAATCTGCGCGGCAAGGTTTACATGAGCGATATCATTTTTTGCCACAACCATAACACCGGAAGTGTCTTTATCAAGCCGGTGAACAATGCCGGGACGCTTGACGCCGTTAATGCCGGATAAATCTTTGCAATAAAATAAAAGCGCGTTGACTAACGTGCCCGACTTCACCGTTTCGGCAGGGTGTACAGTCATTCCTCGCGCTTTATTTATAACGATAATGTCGCTGTCTTCGTACAAAATATTCAGCGGCAAATTTTCCGGCAAGTATTCTGTTTCAACGACGTCATCATCTTCAACCGAAATATTTTCGCCGCCGCTAAGCTTGTAGCTCGGCTTAACAATTTTGTTATCGACTTTAATATTGCCGTCCGAAATTTTTTTTTGTATGTGCGACCGCGATTTATCCGAAAAAATTTTTTCAAGATAAATGTCAAGCCGCATTTTTTTTGCGTCTACATTAGCTTGAAAGTTCAAGATTGACGCACTTCCTTAAAATTTTCCATTTCCTCCGATTTAAAAAGCACCATGTACATTAGCGAAATCATGCCGATAACTATCGCAATGTCGGCAATGTTGAATACGGGAAAATTGAAAATGCGCATGTCCAAAAGGTCAATTACAATTCCCGTGCGTACCCTGTCAATCATATTTGCCAATGCTCCCGCCGCCGCGCATATGCCGCCGTACTTCATAATGACGTTTATATTTTTCAGCCTTGAATAGTAAATCGCCGCAAATACCAACATCAACGAGCCGATACCGATAAAAAAATTTTGTTGATATGGCATTATTCCGAACGCCGCGCCGGGATTCTGCACGTACGTTATGTGAAAAATATCTTGGATAATCGGTATTGTTTCGCCGGGAAACATATTAATTTCGATTTGCGCCTTTGAATATTGGTCAAGCGCGATTATGCCGACGAATAGTACTTTTTCTAAATGTACGTAGGCAATGTAAAATGTAAGTTCAATTACCAGCAAAACGTTTTTCAAAAATTTTATGACGGACTTCACGCACTTAACCTCCTTCAAAATTAAATTACGCTTTCTTAACCGGAGTGTACGCGGTAGTTTTTTCAAGTTCCGCCTCAAGTTCAGCCTGCGCGGCGGCTTTGGCATTTTTTAACGCCTGTTGAATTTTTGACGCCTGCAAAGAATTTTTTGTAGGTGCATTGTTGACTTTAGGTTCAGCGTCAACTTTTTTGTCAGGCGTAACCTTTTCGACAACTTTTGTATCGTCGTCATTTTCTGCAACTTCTTTGACAGGCGCGGCGACTTTCGTGTCGGACGTTTTATCTTTGCCGTCCATAACCGCCTGAGCCTTAGCGTCCTGTTCAAAGGCATTGTACGCGGCAGATTGAATTTTGCCGAAGTCTTTGGGATTGGGCAATGAATGTAAAAGCTGATTGGTTACGGCAAGCTCCGCCTCAAGCGTCGTCCTGATTCTTATGAAGAAAGCCTCTTTATCGGTTATGACGCGGGAATATTCGGCGGCGATTGCGCTAAGTTTTCTTTGTGCTTCATCAAGTTGCCGCTTAATGTCAATCATCGCCTGTTCACGCATATTCTGCGTTTCACGTACGGTGTTATCGTACATATTTTTAGACTCACGAACGGCATTTTCACGTGTTTCCTTAGCATTTTTTTTCGCCGCACTTATAAGCTCGTCTGCGGTTTTCTGTGCGACAACCAAAGTGTCTTGCAGATTTTTTTCCAAATTTCTGTAGTGATTAATTTCCTTTTCATTAAAGCGTGCCTGTTCCTTCAGCTTTTCATTATCGCGCCAAAGTTTTTCGTAATCGGCAACCACTCTGTCAAGAAATTCATCAACTTCACTTTCCTTGTAGCCGCGAAGACCTTTTTTAAATTCGCGGTTATGAATGTCCATTGGCGTCAGCAACGGCACCGCCTCCTTTTAAAATTTTATCTGATTAATTTGAGTTCCACGTTTTATTCTGATAATCGGCAGTATAAGTTGCGCCGGAATTTTCAAGAACAAAATTCGTGGGAGTCCCTTCAACTTTTAACGTCCCGCCATAAGTAAACGAAAGATTTACGCCGTTATCAAGAATCTGCGCGGAAGTAATTTGAGTTAAATCTACATTTTTGAGTACAACAAAATCTTGACTCTCCGCGTCATGAACCGTGTCATTACCGCCCTTTATGTCGTAAACAAATTTGTCAACACCGGCGCCGCCGTAAAGTTCATCATTGCTTAAAAATCCGCCCCAAAGATAACTGCCGCCGTTTCCTGCACGAATCACGTTATCTTTATTGTTTACGCCAAAAATTACTTCAAAGCTGTTGCCGTCGTCAAAATTTCTGCCGTCAACTTCTCCTGGCGCGTCCGCCATATACGCATAAGCTTTACCGCCTGCGTCATTGGCAAAGTTCATCATTTTTCCTCTGACGTCGCGAATCAGCACAGCGTTTTCATTACGGTTTAACGCCGCAAAATCATTGTAATTACTTACAGTCGTTGCCATAGAAAAATCTGTATTGTAATTTATCGTATTAGATTCGTCGTAATTTGTAATAATCGTGTTATTTCCGTCAAAATTTATTGACTGATTTTTATTTTCATCCGTCCCTACAAATATATTGACTTCAGAGGCATTTTTTGCAAGATAACGTAAATAAATATCGCCCGCAGGATAATAAGCTACGGTGTTCTTATTGGGAGAATTGCTTAAAGCATTTTTTAAAGTATCGGGGTTTTCAAAAAAAGTTTTTATTGTTGAATCTATTGCATTAGTATGACCGGCGTTATAATCGTCGTCGCCTTGAATTAAATCTGCAACGCCTTCATAAAAGAATTGCGGCATTCCGGAAAATTTTAAAGTACCATTCGCCAACATAGCCGCATGTACCATTTCATGCGCTACTATTCTATCAAGAAACGATAATGTAATGGGTTCAGTAACAGTAGTGCCATTAGGAAGAGTTATTTCTGAACCTGTCACAATAAGACCATTTGGATTATTTTCGTCAATTTTGGAAAGATTTATACCCATTATCATGTTGTCCGTCGGCAAATCATCGTTATTTCGAGATGTAGTGTAGTGCGCTCCTTTAGAAAAGATTCCTTGTGACGTGAACTTAATTTCTATCGTCTTTCCGTCAAAATCTAAACCATACGAATCATAAATCAATTTAGCCGATTCTTTCAGCCAATACGTATTCAAGCCTTTTAAAATCGTCAGCTCAGCTTTTTTTAAGTCACCGTAAGTCGCATTGCCGGAAAAAAATGCACCATATTCATCGTCTTTGTAAACTTGTTCATTTTCATCAAAATTATTTAAGTCTACCAAAAATCTGTCGTCCAATAATCTGAAAGGAGCGGCAGTTGTACTGTCAACTGCACTGCCGGAAACAACTTCCGTAAAACTTCTAGGCCATTTTACATTGAAAGTGAAAGATTTGCCGTCGTCGCCGGTATATGTAATTTGCGTCGTAGAGCCGGGCTCAGGCAATGTGGCAGTGGATAAATCGCCGCTTTCAGGCACAATGTCCGCCGCATTTTTTACGACACTGCCGCCGGCATTTGAACCGATTATCGCGCCGGTATCTGCAGAATAATCATCTTTTGCACCAATTACCACGCCTGCGACAGTTTGCAAACGTGTATTTGAATCAAGCTCCGAATACCCTGGAACGTTGTCGCCAACAAGTAATGTTGTAAAATTATTTATTGAAGTCTGCAAATCATTTTCCAGGCTGACTGCACGAACTGCTTTATTAAGAGCAATTACGCCTACGTCAACTTCATTATTCTCCGAAAAATCCTCTAATACTTTAAAGAAATTCTTCATTACTTCCGTAGCAGTTGCCATAAATAAATTTCCCCTTATTAAGTTTAAAAAAATCTTTTCAATAAGACGCCGATACGTCCTTTTTTAGTTTGCCCGCGAATTTCGGCAACTTCAAGGCGTCCGCGTCCATGCATACTTAAAACGTCGCCTTCTTTAATCGTCTGCGCGGCATTTTTAACGCTCTGCCAATTCAGCTTGACTTTATCGGCGGCAATTTCAGTCGCGGCTTTTGAACGTGACATACCGAAACCGGCGGCGGCTATCGAATCTGCGCGAAGTGACGCAACCGTAGCTTTAATTTCTTTAACGCGTTCTTCTTTCGGCGCAATGTCCGACAGCTCGTCCAAAGTCGTTTCAACCGCCGCGTCGCCTATGCGTTTCAAATTTTCTATAAAGTATTCGGCAAGCTTTTTGTCGACAAGAATTTTAGCAAACTCCTTCGTAGCGATAATATCGCCTACAACTTCGCGGTCGATTCCTAAACTTAGAATTGAACCCAAAACGTCGCGATGACTTAAACGCGCAAATTCGCCGTTCCATTCGGCTTTAATGACGGCAATTTCAAAGGCGGGAGTACCGGCAAAATCTTCATGACAAAATGCCGCGCGTCGACGCTCCGCACCTTCAAAACCGCCGTCAAATTCCGTATTCAAGCCGCCTAAAGTCTTTGCGATAGTTTCAGCCATACTCTGTTCAAAAGGCGACAAAAAGCCGCTAAGCTTGTACTTCTGATTTTTAAGCGCCTGCTCGGCAAAATCGACAAGTTTAACTGCGGTGGATTCGCCTTCCGTGCCTTTGTAGTAGCGTATAATTTTTTCTCTTGCGTCTTTTACCATTCACTACTCACTACTCACTAACTGACTACTCACTAACTGACTACTCACTAACTCACTACTCACTAACTCACTACTTACTATTTACTCATCCACGGATCGCCGTCTGTCTTTCTAACGTCTTCAGTATAAGTAACGGTGACATTATTCGGCGCACTTATGAAAACTTTTTGACTGACCTTTTTAAGCGTACCGTTAAGCGCGTAAACCGTGCCGCTGATAAAGTCAATAATACGCTGAGCATCAGCAGTATCGGTATTTTCAAAATTGATAATCACGGGGACTTTTTCACGCAAACTGTTGGCTATGGTCTGCGCGTCTTCTGAAAAACTCTTCGGACGAATAGTCGTAATTTTAGATTTAACCATTATCCCACGTGCATTTTCCCTAACTGCCACTGCCGAATTGAAATCGACAACATTGGCGGCATGAACAGGTGCCGGTTCCTCTTTAGGCTCCAAAGGCGTAGCATGAAGTTCTTTTTCTTCCACAACCTCTTTTTCTTCTTCATCATCGCCCGAAAAACCGAAAGTCTTGCTCCATTTGTCCATAATACCCATTTGACAAATCCTCCCAAAATATTTATTGATTCGCCGGCAAATAAATTCTTTCACCAAAAATCGCCGTACCTATTCGTACAATGTTTGCGCCTTCTTCAACGGCAATTTTGTAATCGTGCGTCATTCCCATAGAAAGAAAATCAAAATCCTGCCGCGTCTTACCGACTTGTTCAAAAATTTTTCTCATACTCCGAAAAAGCGGTCGACATTCTTCAACGTCCGCGTAATTCGGTGCAATTAACATCAAACCTCTTAGCCGAATATTTTTCAGCGTGTCAATCGTATCAATCAAATTTTGCAGGTTATCTTCATTGATACCGAACTTTGTCTCTTCATTAGCCAAATTAACCTGTATCAAAACGTCCTGCACTTTTCCGATATTACCTGCCGCCTTGTCAATCGCCGTCGCCAAATTTTCACTGTCTACCGAGTGAATCAAGTCAAAAAGTTTTACGGCTTGCTTAGCTTTATTCGTCTGCAGGTGACCGATTAAATGTTTCGTCACGCCGTCGCGTTCCAAAATTTGAAATTTTTCCGCCGCTTCCTGTACGCGATTTTCCCCAATATTCGTAACGCCGCTGTCAATCGCTTCACGCATTAAGTCAACGCTGTGATTTTTCGTAACCGCAACTAATGTAACATCGCCGTAATCTACGTTTCTGCGATTCTTAGCATTTTTAATTTCTTCAATCACAAGCTTTAAATTCTCTTTCACGCTCAAAAAATATTCGCCTCCTTCGTTATATTAAACTACTCGGCTTTTATAGTCAATACAGATTTTTTTCAGATTCAAAAATTTTTACCTGCCGCGCAGAAGTTTTCTCATAAGTACCGTAATATCGGCAACGTCTTTGACGGCGTCAGTAATTGCGGCAATAAAAGTTTCATTGTGATTCAAGTCAACGGCAAGCTCAATAAGCATTTCAAAAATCTGCGCGGAATGTTTTGGAAAAAGTGACAGCGCCAAAGTTTCGGCGATTTTAAAATTCACTGTAAAGACCGCGTAATTGTGCTGAATAGTGCCGCCGATTTTGTAGGGATAAACGCCGCCGAAAAATTCATTGACCAAATAATTTTCAAGTGTCACGGCGTACTTTTTCATAAACTTTTTGTAAGTCTTCGCGTCAACATTCAAATTGACGTGACGAATATAAATCTGCGCGGCGCCGTCATGAATTTTTTCAAGCACCGATGACATAAGCATTTCAAATTCTTTCGGCTGAAAATTTACGCTGTCAATTAAAATTGGAATTTGTCCGATAAAAAATTCTTCCGACGTGTAAATTTTATTCAGCGTTGTGATAATGTTAAAATCGCCGCGTCGTACAATTTCTTCAAGTTGCCGCAGGTAAAAGCCCAGTACGATTAATCTTTGGTCAATCGGCAAGCGGCGTTCCTGCAGAATTGAAATTGCCGTGAACTGAATTTCCGTGAAGTACAAAATAATTTCCGGCGGTACGTTTGATTGACTTACGAAAATTTGACGGTGAGCCCAATCGGGCAAATCAATTTCGGACGTTTCAAATTCAATGCGGCTTTTTGGATTAAGAATCAGCCGTGCGGCAAGGGGACAGGTTAAAGTTAAACTGCGTTCGATTATCCCGCCGAATTTGTAAAGTTGACGCGGATAACTCCTGCAAAGTTGCGAAATATTTTCTTCTCCGCGTTGCAGTTGAATTGAACAAAGTCCCGCCGCGTTTAAAAATGGACAGACGCCGCCTTCCTGCTTTATAAAATATGCGCCGTTATCAAAAGAAATATGCCGCGTCAATTCGCATTCGGAACTTTCTAACTGCAGATATTTATTAAAAGTTTCAGCGTCAACCTCAATTTTCCAATTCCGCCTGCAACAATTCGCGGGACAAATTTTTCCGTCGCAAATGAACTTTCCAACGTACTTTGGCTGTAGATAAACGTACATAATTTTCACCGGCAGGGATTTTATCACAAAAATAAATTCTTGCAAATTTCCGGCGCGTCAAATAAAATTGATGAATACATTTTGAAACAGCGATATTGGAGGCAGTTAAATGGAAGGAAAATTTTCCGGCGTAGGTGTAGGTCCCGGCGATTCGGAGCTTTTGACAGTTAAGGCGGTTAATGCCATTAAAAATGCTGACGTGATAATTGCGCCGAAGACAGAAAAAAAAGAAGGCAGTGTCGCCTTGACTATAGCCGAGCCGTATATTTCAGATGCAGAAATTATTTATCAAACTTTTCCAATGGTAAAGCATTTTGAAGAGTCAAAAGAAATTTTTGAACAGAATACGAATCAGATTCTAAATTTTCTTCGTGCAGGTAAAAACGTTGCCTTCTTGACGCTGGGCGATCCTATGTTTTTCAGTACGTACATTTATATTTACAAACTGCTGAAAAATTCCGGCGCTGACATTGAAACGATACCAGGCATTCCCGCGTTTTTGGCGATAGCAAGTCATATAGGCAGGGCGGCGGCTTATGGAAACGATATCATCACGATTATACCTGCTACCGCGCAGAAAGAAAAAATTGTCGATGCGCTAAAAGTTTCCGATTCCGCCGTATTGATGAAGGTCTATAAAAATTTCTCCGACGTAGTTGATATGTTGGACGCGGAAAATATGATTGACGAAGCGGTTTTAATCAGCAGGTACGGGCTTGACGACGAAAAAATTTTTTATGAAATCCGTGCGCACAAAGATGACAAGTTGAATTATCTGTCGACGATTTTAACCAGGCGCGGCAAGGTTGAAGATTGAAAGTTCAATGTCTCCTGTCAAAATATTTTTATCGCTTGCAAGTGAAATTGTTTCAAGCGTAGTCAATCTGTTGCCGTTTAAAATTTCGCGCAGAAAATTCAACGTCGAAATATAATCTGCCTCGACTGCAACTTTTACGGATTGGCGTAAAATTTTTTTATCGGTTTCGACATTTTCAATCGGTTCAAGTTCGCCCATTTGAACAGATTGGACGAGGACTTTATTTTTTTCTGCGATTTTATAAATTTCTGCGGCAAAAGTGTCTTGAGAATTTTCAATCGGCAAAAGTTCACGCGCAGATTTAAGCCGCGTTTCAGTAAGCGCCAAAAATTTTTCAATATCGCCGTGACGATTTTTAAAATCCTGCAAATTTTTTTCTAAGGTTTGAATTTTTCGTACCTCAATCAGTGCGGCAGAATTGGCGCTTTTAATCGGCGTGTAAATCAGATTGATGAAAAGAAATGTTGCAACTATACAAAGTGAAAGAGTAATGGCGGGTAAAAATTTTTCTCTGTTCAATGAGAT
>CAJOKY010000060.1 GCA_905235425.1 uncultured Selenomonadaceae bacterium | reverse complement strand
AAGGAAAAAATTTCCGTAGGGATTTTGGTATTGTGATATAATGTTTTAGTGAGTAGTGAGGTAGTGAATAGTGAGTAGTGAATAGTAAGTAGTGAGTAGCGGAAAATACTACTAACTACTAACTACTTACTACTAACTAATTACTAAGGAGGGATATTATTTGACGAAAACACTTGAAGAGTTGGCGCTACTGATAGACGGCTCAAAAATTGTCGGCAACAAAAATGTTGAGATAACCGGCATTGAACACGATTCACGGAAAATAAAATTTGGAAATATATTCGTCTGCATGGAAGGCGTCCACGTAGACGGACATAAATTTATAAAGCAGGCAAAGGCAAAAGGCGCGGTGGCGATATTGACGGCGCGGCAGGATTTTCATACGGACGAATTGCCGATTCTTATAATCCCCGATATGTTAAAATCGCTTGCAGTGATAGTGCCGTACTTTTACGATTATCCGTCAAAAAATTTTCGCGTTATCGGCGTGACGGGTACGAACGGCAAAACTACCACAACATATATGATACGCGCGATATTAATGGCGGCGGGTTTTAAAGTCGGCTTAATCGGCACAATCCAAATGATGATAGGCGACGAAATATTTCCCGTAAAAAATACTACGCCAAATGTAATAGACCTGCAACATACGCTTTATGAAATGAGCGAAAAAAAAGTTGACTTTGTAGTAATGGAAGTGTCGAGCCACGCGCTTGCCGAAAACAGAATTTCCGGCATTGAATTTGACACAGCGATATTTACGAACTTGACGCAGGATCACCTTGATTATCATAAGACAATGGATAATTACCGCGAGGCGAAGGCAAAACTTTTCGACCTTGTATCCCGCGCAGGTACCAAGCCAAACAAAAACGCCGTAATAAATCTTGACGACGCGGCAGGCGCTGTAATGTTGGAACATACGCTCTGCAACAAGATTACATACGGCATTGAAAGTAATTGCGACCTCCGCGCGGTTGGTGTTGATGTTAAGGCGGAAGGCACTAGTTTTAAAATAGGGATTAGGCAACAGGGAGCAGGGATTAGTAATTCTGCTGACTTATCCCTAAATTTACACGTCACCGGCATTTTTAACGTTTACAACGTTTTGGCGGCGGCAGGTGCAATGTTGGCTGAAAAAATTCCGCCGAACGTGATAAAATCTGCACTGGAAAATTTTAAATCTGTTCACGGACGTTTTGAAAAAATTTTTGCCGACATACCTTTTACAATAATTGTTGACTACGCGCATACGCCGGACGGCATGAAAAACGTTTTGGAAACTGCGCGGCAGATTGTAAAGAACAGAATCATTACGGTATTTGGTTGCGGCGGCGACAGGGACAATACCAAGCGACCGATTATGGGTTCCATTGCGGCGGAGCTTTCAGATATCGTCATAGTGACTTCCGATAACCCGCGCAGTGAAAATCCTGCTGATATCATTTCGCAGATCGAAGTAGGCATAAAAGAAAAAATCGGCGACAAAACCTTTGAGTCAATAGTTGACAGACGCAAGGCGATTTATCGCGCGATTGAAATTGCACAAGCCGGTGATATAATTCTGATTCTCGGCAAGGGGCATGAAAATTATCAGATTTTGAAAGATGAAACAATTCACTTCGACGACCGCGAAGTAGCGCTGGAAGGAATTAAGAATTTAGAATTAAGAATTTAGAATTAAGTTACCGGCTCTTCATTTGTCTGAGTAGCTTCTTCCTTTTCGGTAATAACTTCATCTTCGTCGACAACTTTTTCGTCTTCGTCAAAATTGAGAATTTCGTTGAAAGGCTCGAATTTTTCTTCGCCGTCTTTTTCATTGTCAACATATCTGAAACCGTCCGGCGTTATGACGGCTTGATCTGCCTGCAGAGCCGTTGCCAAATCCATGCTTTGTTGATCTATTGAAATTATTCCGAAACTGCTGATTAAACGTTTCAGCACGGTTTTTTTAGCCATAGCGTCAAAATTCGTTGACCATACGGAAGTTTTTCTATTGTGGTGTATATCGTAAGAGTAACTTTGAGAATATTTTTCTGCATGCGCTTTAAGTTCTTCAAGCGTCATATATAAAGCCTTTTTAAAGCCGTTTAATAATTCCATATATGCGATGTAGCCGACGATCTCATTGGAAATTTTTTCGCCGCGAACTATTTCGCCGGTTATAAAGTCAACCTCTTGAATTTGACCTTCGCGAACTGCGCCGGAATTTAAAGTGAGATATTGACCGCTGCGCATTGCCAATTGGATCAAGCCTTTGTAGCCGAGTTGGAATTGTGCTTGATTTTTGTAAGGAACAATGTATGCGAAGCCGAGACTGGGATTTATCGGCAACTTCAAGGCGGCGGCAATACCTGCGGCGCTAAGTATGGAATTATTGGAGCATTCCTGCAGTTTGGCGTTGCTGTTTACTATCGACAGTATCGACGAGATAAAAGACGGCGCGGCAGTGTTTAAAAGTACTTCAAAGCGGTTTTTAACCGCCGCTGAATTTAAAAGTTGTTGAAGAGAAAGATTTTCTTGTTTCATACAAAAACTCCTTATTGTAAATTTCAAAAAGTATTTTAACAGAAAATTTTTATTTAGGGAATATAATTTTTATGGAGGATACCATGAAAAAAATAAATTTAAGTGAAATTTTTGAAGAAGTTGATAAAGATCTGATTGTGACAGGCGTGACTACGGACAGCCGCAAAATTGTTGAAGGAAATTTGTTTGTAGCACTAAAAGGCGAAAATTTCAATGGAGAAAATTTTGTCGAAGAGTCATTTAACAAAGGTGCAAAAGCCGCGATTGTCAGCAAAGATTTTTCACGCGAAGTTGACGGCACCATTATAAAGGTTGACGATACCTTAACCGCGTATCAGCAAATTGCCGCGTATTGGCGCGACAGATTCGACATTCCGATTGTAGCAATTACCGGCTCGACAGGCAAGACTACGACGAAAGATTTAACCGCCTCTGTATTAAGCGGCTTAGGCAAGGTTTTAAAAACTTCCGCCAATTTTAATAATGAAATCGGCGTTCCGATGACTTTGCTCGAACTTGACGAAAATCATAAAGCCGCCGTCGTTGAAATAGGTATGCGCGGACTCGGTCAAATTGAGGCGCTTGCAAAAATTGTAAAGCCTACCATTGCCATTGTAACAAACGTAAATGAAACGCATATGGAACTTTTAGGCTCGATTGAAAATATTGCGAAGGCGAAGGGTGAACTGGTGCAGGCGATTCAATCCGGCGGCACGGTGATTTTAAATGCCGATAATCCCTACACCATAGCAATGAAAAATATCGTCAACTCCGGCGTTACGGTTATCACTCACGGCATTGAACACGACGCCGATTTAAAAGCCGAAAATATAAAAATTTCTAGCGGCACGACAGAGTTTGATATGAAGTACAAAGAAAAAATTTATCATGTCGATTTGCCGATAATCGGTCGCCATAATATTTCAAATTCCTTGTCAGCCATTGCCGCCGGAATTTCTACAGGTTTGTCGGTTCAACAAGCGATTAAAGGTCTGTCAACTTTGATGACTACGAAAATGCGCTTTGAAGTCATTCACCGCGACGGCATTGTTATAGTAAATGACGCCTACAACGCAAGTCCCGCGTCAATGCGTGCCGCTATTAAGACTGCCGCCGAAAATTACGACAACAGAAAAATTGCCGTGCTCGGTGATATGTTTGAACTCGGCGAAATTGCAGAAAAGGCTCATCGCGATATCGGCGCGTACGTTGCAGAAAACGGTTTTGAAATTTTAATTACGGTCGGCGAACTTGGAAAATTTATTGCCGAAGGTGCGAAAGCGGCGGGGATGCAAAATGTTTTCGTGACTTATTCGCACGAAGACGCGGCTAAAAATCTGCGCGGCGTTTTAAAATACGCTGACTTGATTTTATTCAAGGCGTCTCACGGCATGCACTTGGAAAAAGTTATCGATATGATTTGATAAAAAAAATATAAATAACACTTGACTATCCTCCCTCTTTGTTTGTTAAAATATGCCATAATTATACGTATTACAGATTTTCAAGCGGAGGGATTTTTTATGCATACATTTATTTTTGAAATTCAGCTTTTTTCCAATATCAGCAACAGTACAAGCAATAATATTGTCAACGGTACTAATGATAGTGATTCGATTATAAATTCCGGTGCATATGTCACGATTAACGGTAGTGCAGGCAATGACACCATTAACAGTAATAATCAGGATGGCTCAGGTGTTGTAATTTACGGCGGCGATGATCATGACAGCATTGTAAACATAGGTAAATACTCCACGATTGACGGAGGCAATGACCATGACATTGTGTCACCCACAGTGGCTCTAATTCCAGTATTTTCGGCAACGTTGGTAATGACACTATTCATAGTATCGGCGAAAACGTGACGATAAACAGCGGCGTAGGCGATGACAGCATTACAAACAAAAGCTCAAACGTCACGATTTTAGGCGGCACAGGTAATGAAACAGTTCGCAGTGAAGGATCCAATGTTCCGATAAATCTCGGTGACGGTCGTCACTCCGTTTACAGTAGCGGCAGTACGGTTACAATTTGGGGTGGCAACGGCAATGAGTCTATTACCAGTTTTTGGAAGTAATGTTACTATAAAAGCCGACGAAGGTCATAACCAAATTACCAGTAGTGGTTCAAATATTACGATAAAAGCCGGTTCACCAAGTACTACCGGGTATAATACTATCTCTTCCTCCGGCAACAATGTCACGATAACAAGCAATGGCTCCGGTAACCACATTATTTCTTCCTCCGGCAATGATATAACAATAACCAGCGGCACAGGCAACGATAAAATTAGCAGTACCGGCGATCACATATTGATACGCGTCGATGACGGTACAAACCTCGTCACTTCTTCTAGTGGAACTTATGTAAACATATACAGCGGTAACGCTAATGACGTAATTTCAGCAGGTAACGGTCAGCATATTATAATGGTCACTAATGACGGTGACGACAAACTTTATACTTTTAGAAATAAAAATGACGGTGATGCCAGTAATATAACTTTAGACGCCGGTAATGGCAATGACTACCTTTCAAATGATGCTGCACATGATGTAATTATGAATGGCGGCAGTGGTAATGATCAGTTTTTTAGCAGTCTCGGTACTGATGTTACAATGAACTGCGGCGACGGTGACGACACTGTTGAAAATTATGATCCAAATGTCACTATCTACGGCGGAGACGGTAATGACTCTATTGCAAATTTCGGAAATACTGCAGGTCTTAACGGCTACACGTCAATAAATGGCGGCGCGGGTGATGACACAATAAGAAATGAAGGCGATGAAGTCACAATAACCGGCGGTGCAGGTAACGATTACATTTACGGCTCCACGAGAGACGGCTCTGTTTATCAGTATAATGCAGGCGACGGAAAAGATACCATTACCGGATTTCAAGCAAATGACACGTTGGTAATGGGAGGCGGAATTTATACTACAGTAAAATACCAAGATCATTTAGTGGCATGTATTGGCGACGGCTACATTATTATCAGAGATTACGCGGATAAGATGCCGATAATTCAAGGTACGCTCGGCGATTCTTCCAAAACAACCGTACCGGATATTAATAAAATCACTTCATCAACAGACTCAACGGTAAAAGGAGTTAGCTTATACAATCATAACAACGACACTTTAATTACATGCAATGACAATAGTGACTATATACGTAATGAAGAAGGTAAAAATGTTACGATAAATTCATATGACGGCTCTGATAATATCTATAACTATATGGGATATAATGCCAAGATTAATGCCGGTGAAGGCAACGATACTATTTTTAGTGGCGGTGCCGATATCACTATAAACGGCGGCGTAGGTGATGACAGTATTTCTAATCACGGAGACAGTCAAGGATTTGTTTATCAGTACAACTTAGGCGACGGCAACGATACCATTTCAAATTTCAGTGCAAGTGATACGTTGATAGTTGCCGCAGACAGTTACACTACGACGCAAAGCGGCAACGATTTAATTATCGGCGTCGGCGAAGGTTCAATACTTCTTGTATATGTCAATAACAGAATGCCGAAAATTCAACTCAACTCAAACTACACCGGCGTAACTGAAACGCCTTCTGAAAATATTACTCCAAGTATTTTTTCTTATCAATCCGGCAATGACACGATTAATAATTTTAATTCCGGCGATAAATTAAATTTTGATGCTACATATACCGATTGGATAACTTCCGGAAATGACTTTATAATAAATGCGGCACAAGGTTCAGTACATATCACGGACGCGCAAAACAAATTGATTGAACTTGCCGACGCCAACGGCAATTTAATTTCTCACGTCTACTTGGCGCAAGATTATGAAGGTGTTATAGACGGCAGATGTTTCGGCGCTTTTGAAGTAATAATGGGTTCAGACCATGTTAATAACCAAATTTACGCAGATGCGGCGGGTTCGTCATTGTGGGGCGGACGTGTCGGCTCTGATGATGCATTGTACGGCAACTTGGGCATTGACGAATATATTTACTCTTACAGCAACGGTCACGATAATATTTTCCAATCCGGCAATGAAGATACACTTAATTTGTTAAATATGAATTTAGAACAAATTTCCGGCGCTATGTTCACGGACGAAGGCACTTACTTTAAATTTACGGACGGCGGATCGTTAAATATAAGTGGACAGGTCGGCACGTTTAAAGTAGGTGGACAAACTTACGGCGCCGATTATCAAAATAAAAATTGGTACGAAAAGTAGTGGGTAGTAAGTAGTTGATAGTAAATAGTACGTAGTTTTACAAGCTGACAAGCTGACGAATATGAATAAATTTTTATGCGCTTAATCGGCGCTATTTTTTTGCTAAAATAAATGTGTTGTGATAGAATCATTTCAAAATTTTTAAGGAGGGTTTATGTGGTAAAAAGAATTTACGTAGAAAAGCGGGACGGCTTTAATGTACCTGCTAAAAATTTGCTTGAAGATTTCCGCGAGACTTTGGATATAAAAAATTTGGACGCGGTGCGGCTTTTTGTACGCTACGACATTGAAGATTTAGACGACGCCGATTTTGACAAAGTTCGCGACATAGTTTTTCGTGAACCCAACGTCGATAATTTTTATTTTGAACTGCCTGTCGATATTGACTTGACGAAAACTTTTGCCGTTGAGTACCTGCCCGGTCAATTCGATATTCGCGCAGATTCCGCCGCGCAATGTGTTCAGCTTGTAACCGGTAAAGAGAGACCGATAATTCATTCCGCGCAGGTTATTTCGCTTATTGGCGACATTACGGCGGCGGATGTTGAAAAAGTTAAAGCCTACTCCATAAACGCCATTGAATCACGCGAGGCAAGCTTTGAACTGCCGGACACGCTGAAAATTTCTGTAGAAGTCCCTGCCGACGTTGAGATTATTGCCGACTTCAACGAAATGGACGACGACGCTTTAAAAGTTTTTCTGCGCGACATAAATTTTGCCATGAGTTTTGACGATTTAAAATTCTGCCAAAAATATTTTCGCGAAGATGCTAAACGTCCGCCGACAATTACCGAGCTGAAAGTTATCGACACGTACTGGAGCGATCATTGCCGCCATACGACTTTCACGACGATTATTGACGACGTGACTTTTGCAGACGGCAAGTACCGCGCTGAATTTGAAAGCACGTATAAAAATTATTTGGCTGAAAGAAATGCCGACAAGCCGGTAACGCTTATGGATTTGGGCACAATCGCCGCGAAGATTTTAAAGAGTGAAGGCATTTTGCAAGGGCTTGATGAGTCCGAAGAAATTAACGCCTGCAGTATTCAGATTAAAGCGGACGTTGACGGCAAATTGGAAGATTGGCTGGTAATGTTCAAAAACGAAACGCACAATCATCCGACGGAAATTGAACCTTTTGGCGGCGCGGCAACTTGTCTCGGCGGCGCGATACGTGATCCATTAAGCGGCAGATCGTACGTTTATCAAGCAATGCGCGTAACCGGCGCGGCGGATCCTCGTAAACCTTTTTCAGAGACGTTGAAAGGAAAACTTCCGCAGAAAAAAATTACACGCGGCGCGGCGCAAGGCTACAGTTCATACGGCAACCAAATAGGTCTTGCGACGGGGCAAGTTCACGAAATTTATCATGAAGGCTACTTGGCTAAGCGTATGGAAATCGGCGCGGTAATTGCCGCTGCGCCTAAATCCAACGTTGTAAGAATTAAACCCGTTGCCGGCGACGTTGTAATTTTACTCGGCGGCAGGACGGGACGCGACGGCATAGGCGGAGCAACCGGTTCAAGCAAAGTTCATACCGTGAAATCTTTGACGAAAAGCGGCGCGGAAGTTCAAAAGGGCAATCCCCCTACCGAAAGAAAAATTCAACGCCTTTTCCGAAATCCCAATGTCAGCCGACTTATTAAGCGCTGTAATGACTTTGGCGCGGGCGGCGTGGCAGTGGCGGTAGGCGAATTGGCGGAGGGATTGAAAATAAATCTTGACGCGGTACGCAAAAAATATGACGGCTTGGACGGTACAGAGCTTGCCATTTCTGAATCGCAGGAACGCATGGCGGTTGTGCTTAGTCCCGACGACGCGCAGAAGTTCATAAATTTTGCCGACGAAGAAAATTTGGAAGCGTACGTTGTAGCGACGGTTACCGATGAAAAAAATTTGGTTATGAATTGGCGCGGCAAGGAAATTGTAAATATCAGCAGAAAATTTTTTGATACAAACGGCGTCAAGCGTCATATTACGGTACACATTGATAATCCTACCTCCTACCCTCTACCCTCTACCCCCTACACTCTAATAAACAACCTGCGCAATTTGAACGTCTGCAGTCAAAAGGGATTGGTTGAACGTTTTGATTCTACAATCGGTGCGGCGACGGTTTTAATGCCGTTTGGCGGCAAAAATCAGTTGACACCTGCTGAAGGTATGGCGGCGAAAATTCCTGTACCAAATGAAACAAAGACCGCTACTGTTATGACATACGGCTTTGACGCGGAAATTTCAAGTTGGAGTCCCTATCACGGCGCGATTGACGCGGTAACGTCGAGCCTTGCGAAGTTGACTGCGACCGGCGCTGATTTTTCAAAGGCGTACTTGACATTTCAAGAATACTTTGAACGCCTTGAGAATATTCCTGCGAAGTGGGGAAAACCTTTTGCGGCGTTACTCGGTGCATTTAAAGCGCAGAAAAATTTCGGCGTTGCGGCTATAGGCGGCAAGGATTCAATGAGCGGCACTTTTGAAAATCTCAACGTACCGCCGACGCTTGTAAGTTTTGCCGTTGCAGTTACGGATGCCGACAAAATTATTTCGCCGGAATTTAAATCTGCCGGCAATAAAGTTTATCTTGTTGAATGTCAACGCGATGAATTTGGTATACCGAATTTTGACACGCTGAAAAAAAATTTTGCGAAGATACATGAGTTAATCTGCGCGGGAAAAATTATTTCGGCTAAAAGCGTAGGTGTTGGCGGCATTGCGGCGGCGATTTCCGAAATGTCAATCGGCAATGACATAGGATTTAAATTTACGGCGGACGTGGACTTGTACGCTAAAAATTACGGCAGTATAATTATTGAATCGAATTGCGAACTTGAATTTAAAATTTTAGGCGAAACAATTTCCGAGCCTGTGATAGAAATTTCCAGAGAAAAAATTTCACTTGACGAAGTGAAACGCGCATATAGTGAACCGCTTGAAAAAATATTTTCTACAGGGATTAGGGATCAGGGAGCAGGGATTAGGGATCAGATACCGGCTACCGGCTACCGGCTAAAAGCTAAAAGCTACCAGCTAACCGCTAAACCTAGAATTTTTATTCCCGTCTTTCCCGGTACAAATTGCGAAT
>CAJOKY010000059.1 GCA_905235425.1 uncultured Selenomonadaceae bacterium | reverse complement strand
CTCAATGCTGCAACTTGGTTGCAGGGCTGAAGTCAACCAGCCGTACGCGGTGGCTTAGGCTAACTGCAAGCCCCCTTCTTTAGACGTGGGGTTGTTGACATACAAATCGATAATTGCATTTATAATGTTTAAAAAGGGTGAAATTGTTAATGAGAAAAATTAAGCCGAAGAAAAAAGATATTGAAAAGAAACGCAAAAAGGTTGACGAACTTTTAAAAGAATTATTTCGTTATCACGGCGAGTTACACGACGAAGCCAAGACTTTAGAGACGGTTAAAAAAATTGCGGAGCTTGAACCCGATGACCCGATGCCTGCCGAAAAAGTTGCGTCGATTTACGTTGACTACAATCGCACTAACGAAGCCGACAAAGCCGTAACGTATCTTGAGGAACATTTTCCGCCGACTGCGTACAGATTATTTCTGCGCGGACGTGTCTGCGATTTAAAGCAGGATTACGGCGGCTGTATCAAGTATTCTGAAATGGCGCTTGAAAATCCCAATATCGATTTGCTCACGCGCATGATGATTCATAACATTTTGGGACACGCCTACCGTTATGCAGGTGACGCGCCAAATTCTTTGAAACATTATGAACTTAGCGCGAAAATGGATACAAGCGTTGCCGTAGACCCCAATGCAAGGTATTACGTTGAAAAAATTAAGCGCGAAGACTACAGCAACTACCTTTTCAGCCTGCACAACATAAATGTCAGCCGCGAAAAATTATATGAAGAAATTTGCGCCTTCAACGACCTTTACAACCACGTTGAACCTATGATACACAATCCCGCAACACATCCGCGCCATGAAAAAATTCGTATCGGCTACATTTCTCCCGATATTCGCCGTCACGTTGTCGCCTTCTTCAGCTACGCTTTTTATAAGTGCTACGATAAAAGCAAGTTTGAAGTTTATATTTATGCCAAAAATAAAGAAGACCATGTAGCCGCCGATTTTAAAAAGAGCGTTGACCATTTCAGAAATATTCTCTTCGACGATCCGAAAGTTGCCGCGCAGAAGATTAAAGATGATGAAATTGATATTTTAGTTGACCTCTCCGGTCACACGGCAAATAACGTCATGAACGTTGTCTGTTTCAAGCCCGCGCCGATTATCATAAGCGCGATTGGCTGGTTTAATACAACCGGCGTCAAGGCGATTGATTATTTTATGGTTGACAAGTACACCGACCCCGTAGGCTTAAATGAAAAATTCTTTTCTGAAAAAATGTTACGTCTGCAACACAGCCATTTCTGCTACATGTGGCACGATGAACCTACTGTTGTAAATCCCGCGCCTTGTACGAAAAACGGCTACGTGACTTTCATAAGCTTTAACAACTTCACTAAGGTTACGGACGAGACTTTAAGAGTTTGGGCTAAAATTGTAAACGCCGTACCCAATGCAAAACTTTATTTGAAGGGTAAAGCCTTCCGCGACAAGTACGGTACCGACGCCGCCATTGCACGCATTGAAGCGGCGGGACTTTCGCGCGAAAAATTGATTTACGAGCCGGACGAGCAAAAATACTTGCCGAAATATTCACGTGCCGACATTGCGCTTGATACATTCCCCTATCCCGGCGGCGGTACAACCTGCGACGCGCTTTATATGGGCTTGCCTGTCATTACGCTTGTGCAGGAGCGCCACAATTCGCGTTTCGGCTATTCGCTTTTAACAAATGTCGGCTTAGGCGAACTTTGCGCTTTCAGTGAAGAAGAATATATTCAAAAGGCGGTTGAACTTGCCAACGATTGGGACAGAATACGCGATTATCATTTGACGATTCGCCGCAAAATGGAAACTTCGCCGATTATGAATGACGAAATTTATATGGGCGAAGTTGAGGCGGCTTATGAAAAAATTTACAATGCGTGGATGAACGGCGAAGAGTTACCGGAATTTCCTCAAGACGCCGAGCCTGTCACTGTCGAAATGGCGGAAGAATATTACAAGCGTGCAATGAAATATTTCGAGATTGAACCCGATTTCCGCGACGAAAAAATTAAAGATGTCATTCACATTAAGCGCGCGCTTTACAATTTGGAATTGGCTATTCAAGCTGACGAAAATCATAAAAATGAAATTTACTACCACATAGCCGCATGTAAAAAAATTCTGCGCGATTATGTCGGCGCGTACGACGCCATTCATAAGGTTACCTTTACGCAGGAAAATATTCAAAATTACACGGTGAAATTTGTCTGCGATTATCATGAACTGCGTGCACAAATTGCGTTGCTTAACGGCAGAGCGCCTGAAGCGGCAGAAAATTATGAACGTGCGTCGAACATTTCACAAGACCGCGATAAAAAATTTAAACTGTTCAGCGGCTTATTCTCCTCCCTTGAACTGCTTGACATTCCGTCACAAAAAATTGCAACGGCAAATTTCCATTACCAAAAACTTTTCAGCGACGTTACGCCGTATAAAACTTTTCATAAGCGCGGCGAAAAAATTAAAATCGGCTACGTCTCCTCCATATTCAAGCAGCACCAAAACTTTGCCGCAATTTTCGGCATGATTGCCGCGCATAATCGTGAAAATTTTGAAGTCACTTGCTACAGCTTGACAGACTTTGAAGACATTTACACCGGTCTTTACAAAAAATTTGCCGAACACTACGAAGTTGTTCAAGATATGACTTTTGAAGAAATTGCGAAAAAAATTCACGACGATAAAATTGACATACTGATAGACCCTGCCGGTCACGCCGAAGGTAACGCCTTGCCTGTCTTCGCGTACAAGCCCGCGCCTGTTCAAATTAGCGGTATCGGTTATCCTTCGACTACCGGTCTTGATACAATGGATTACTTTATCACCGATGAAATTATGAACCCGCCTGCTGAAATGACTTCTGACGTTAAACTTTTCACCGAAAAACTTTTGTATATGCCGGTCAATGTTTGCTATGCGCAACGTGAAGACGTACCCACGCCGGAATATGCGCCCTGCACCAAAAGAGATTATCCCGTTTTCGGTACGCTTTGCAGTTATTACGAGATTAACGACGACATTTTAAAAATTTGGCATAAAATTTCTGAAATGGTGCCTAAAGCCGTATTCTTAATGCGCATAAAAGAATTTGAAAGCATTCAGACGATTAATCAGCTGTACGACCGCATGAAGGCTATTGGCTTTAATATGGATAGAATTTTATTCCGTCCCGCGACGGCGAATTATATGGCTGAAATGACGCACCTTGACGTTATTTTGGACGTTTACCCGCGTTCCGGCTGTGGTTCGACTTTAGACGCGCTTTATATGGGTGTGCCGGTTGTTTCGTTCTTCGCCGAAAGACGCAGTTCACGTTACGGCAAAACTTTTCTTAAAACGGTTGGTCTTGCAGATTTGCCTACAGACAGCGTTACAGGTTACATTAACCGCGCGGTAAGTCTTGTGACGGAAGTTACCGCACTTGACGCACTTCATAAAGGTTTACGCAATATGGTTAAAAATGCGCAGGCTTTAAATCCCAAAAATTATATGGCGACGCTTGAGCAGAAGTTTGAAGAAATTCTTAACTCAACAGATATTGCCGTTGCAGATGATAACGTTGCTGAAAATGCAGAGGATAACGCTGATGAAAATTCTGCCGATTGAAAATCTGCGCGGCGTCATTGAAATTCCTGGCGACAAGTCAATTTCTCACCGCAGTATAATTTTTTCAAGCTTAGCCGATACGCCGGTAGAAATTGAAAATTTTCTTAACGGCGCGGACTGTCTGTCAACCGTTGCCTGCATGAAAAGTTTCGGTGCTGACATTAAAATTGACGGCGACAAAGTTTTTGTCAAAGGTAACGGCTTGCATGGACTGCGTGAACCTGAAAATGTTTTGGACGCGGGAAATTCCGGTACTACTTTGAGACTGCTTTTAGGGCTTGCCGCGCCGCAAAATTTTATTACGACGTTTACCGGCGATTCTTCCCTACGCCAAAGACCTATGGGACGTGTGATAAAGCCGCTTACTGAAATGGGTGCGTCAATTGTCGGACGCAATGAAAATAAAAATCTGCCTATCACGGTTATACCGGCTACCTCCTACCCCCTACCCCCTACCTTCTACCCTCTAAAATCTATCACCTACCAAATGCCGGTTGCCTCCGCGCAGGTTAAATCAGCCATAATTTTGGCAGGGCTTTATGCAGACGGTATCACGACAATTATTGAGCCTGCGCCTTCGCGTGACCATACTGAAAAAATGTTATCCGCCTTCGGTGTTCGCATTGAAAAAGTTGGCGACGCGGTGAAAGTTTATCCTGCCGAAAATTTAACTGCGCCGAAAAAAATCACCGTGCCGAATGACATAAGCTCCGCCGCGTATTGGATTGTGCTTGCTACGGTTTTAAAAAATTCTGCCGTGACAATTAAAAATGTCGGCGTTAATCAGACGCGTACCGGCATTTTGGACGTTATGAAGGAAATGGGCGCGCAGATTGAACTTGAAAACCTGCGCGAATCCGGCGGCGAACTTTCGGCGGACATTAAAGTTACGTCGTCAAAATTACGCGGCGTAGAAATTGGCGGTGCGATAATTCCGCGTCTTATTGACGAAGTGCCGGCGCTTGCAGTAGCCGCCGCCTTTGCTGAAGGTACGACGATTATTCATGACGTGGGAGAATTGCGTGTCAAGGAAAGTGACAGGTTGAAGGCTATTGCCGACGAGTTCAACAAAATTTCTGCAGGCAGTTTTGAGACGACGGCGACTGATTTAATCATACATGGCGGTTTAAAAAAGACTTATGCCGAATGTAAAACCTACGCAGATCATAGAATAGCAATGGCGCTGTCAATATTTGGCGCGGCGTCTGAAGGCGTTGAGATTGATGATGCGGATTGCGTGAAAATTTCGTATCCAAATTTTTTTGAGAGATTAGCTGTTAGGTTTTAGCTGTTAGCTGTTAGTTGTTAGCTGTTAATCACTAATCACTAATGGCTAACGGCTAATGGCTAATCACTAACCACTAATAGCTAATGGCTAATCGCTAACCTACCAACAAGGAGTTCACATGGAAAAAGTAATTGCGGTAGACGGACCTGCAGGCGCGGGTAAAAGTACCGTATCAAAAATTGTCGCGGCTAAACTCGGCTACACGTACATTGACACCGGCGCTATGTACCGCGCTGTCGGCTTGAAGTTTTTGCGTAGCGGTCAAGATTTTGACGAAAATTTTTTGGCTGAAATTACGCGTGACATTGAAATTTCGCTTGACGAAAATGCAAAAGTTTTTCTTGACGGCGAAGAAGTTACTAAAGAAATTCGTACGCCGGAAGTCAGCAAGCTTGCTTCGGACGTGTCGAAGTACGGCTTTG
This sequence comes from uncultured Selenomonadaceae bacterium, assembly GCA_905235425.1. Classification (GTDB taxonomy): domain Bacteria; phylum Bacillota; class Negativicutes; order Selenomonadales; family Selenomonadaceae; genus Quinella. Next base: position 4,650 of record CAJOKY010000059.1, on the reverse strand, counting down.
TACGAAAAAAATTAACCGAACTGCAACGCGAAATGGCGCGGCAAGGCTCGGTTATAATGGACGGTCGCGATATCGGTACGCAGGTTTTACCAAATGCCGACGTGAAAATTTTTCTTACGGCGTCACTTAAGGAACGAGCGCGGCGGCGTTTTGAAGAGTTGAAGGCGAAAGGTCAAGCCGTGACTTTGGACGCGGTGGAAAGTGAAATTGCGTTTAGGGATAAGCAGGACAGCGAACGCGAAATTGCGCCGCTTGCAAAGGCTGATGACGCCGTTTTAATCGATTCAACCAATATGACGGTTGACGAAGTCGTTGATTCTATTTTGAGGCTGGTTGAAGTTTAAAACCTACAATCTACCCTCTACTCTCTACAATCTAAAACTATGTTTTATAAATTTTTCAAAATTCTATGCCGCTTATGGTACGGGATTATTTTTCGGACAAAGGTAATAGGCGCTGAAAATATTCCGAAGACCGGCGCGTTTATATTGGCGTCAAATCACATGGCGAATTGGGATCCGCCTTTTTTGGGAACTTTCATTGACCGTGAAGTAAATTTTATGGGCAAGGAGGAGCTTTTTAAAAATCCCGTAATGGCGGCGATATGTCACGGCTTGCATGTATTTCCCGTAAAGCGCGGCGCGGCAGATAAAGCGGCGATAAAAACTGCCGTGAAGATTTTAAAAAACGGTGACTGTCTCGGAATTTTTCCCGAAGGCACCCGCAGTAAAAGCGGCAAAATCGGTAAGGCGGAACCAGGCGTAAGTCTGATAGCCGCCATGACAAAATCGCCGATTATTCCGGCGGCGATTGTCAATACCGATAAAATATTTTCAGCTGAATCAAAATTTCCGCGCCTCGCCGTAGTCTACGGTAAACCGGTATATTTTGACGGCAACGCTAAGGATAAGGAGTACTTGGCTCAATTCGCCACAAAAATTATGGAAGAAGTCGCCAAACTGAAAAGTTACGGTGAAAGTTCAATTTAAAATTTTGCAAACTAAAAACCCCTCGCAAGAAAATTTCTCGTGAGAGGTTTTTTTGTGTTGTAAGAAAAAGTTTAGATAGCGCGTTGGACTTTACCGGAGCGAAGGCAACGAGTACAAACATTTACGCGCTTAATTTCGCCGTCAACTATGGCGCGGACGTGTTGGATATTCGGTTTCCATTTGCGCTTTGTCTTTAAATGCGAATGACTGACATTCATACCCGACATTATACCTTTATGACAAATTTCACAATAACTGGCCATTTATTTCACCTTCTTTTAGCATAATGCGCGAATTATAGCACAGAAAAATTTTTTGTGCAAATTTTTTTAATATACGTAAGTGGTATTAACAATATTTTTAGCGATTTTGTCTTTTAAAATTTGAAAACCGGCGAATACAACATCCGGCAGAATAGATGCGATACAGTGCGGCTGGTCAAGTATTCGGCAACCAAAAGGAATATAAGGTTCATTTTTGGGACGTTTGCAAGGTTCAAGAGCATGAGCAGGTTGAACTACAACGGCAGGGACATGGTAAGGTCGGAAAAGCCGCAAGCCGTCAACCATGCTCGGTGCGGGGAAATCAGCAGGAAAAGGAAACACGGCAAGCGCCGGACACTTCATAGCAGCCGCGACGTGCAAGGCGCCGGTATCGTTGCCTATGTACATATTGCATAAGCCCAAAACTGCCGCTGTCTGTCGGTACGTAACCTTGTTGGTTAAGTCAATCACGTACTTTGAAAAAAAATCTTCGCCTAAACTTTGTCGCAAAGTTTGAGCTGAAATTGCATCGGCTTGACCGCCGCCTAAAATTACAAAATTAGCAGAAGGCTCGGCGTTTACTATCAGCTCTAAAACTTTTGCGTATTTTTCCGGCGGATAATGTTTAACCATTCTGTTACCGCCGAATACCACTGCATAAAGAGGACGCCGCGCAGATTTTATCATTTCCTTTGCAGTAGTCAAATCAAGCCCCGTAAACCAAATTTCCAATTCACGATTTTCAATAGGTGCGTGCAGACCCGCCTCCAATAGCGAAAAGCAAGTATCAACTACATGGTCACCGTACCGGTACATAGGCAGAAGATGTTGAGCTAAACCCATGCCGTAGCGTAGCGGCATATTGCAATGACAGATAAAAGTTTCTTCGCCTTCTTCAAAGAAATGTGAAATTCTCTCCTGCGCACCGCTCATATACATTAACGCAGTCGCAATGGGGTTGTGTACAAATGCATAAGCAACATGATAACGCCGCGTTAAAAGTTTTTGTACGAAATTCAAATTCCATTTTAAACCGTCAACATAATTCAGAGGATTGTACTGTTGATTGTTCAAAATAACTTCGTCAACATGCGGACAAAATTCAGCCAATGACGCGGCAGGTGAACCTACAACAAGCGTAATATGAGCTTTGGGATAAATCCTGCGTACTTCACGAATTGCGCCGCTCTGCAGTACAAAATCACCAACGCCGGCGTCGTGCATTATCATCACATTAATTTTTTCGCCTAATTTCGGTTTATCGCGATATCCCGCCGCAGAAAATTTTGGCTCCATAAAATCTACAAATTCCTGCAGGTTACAGCGATTAGTTTTTTCGACATTGTCAACGTAAATTTTTAGTGCGTCGATTACGGCTTGAATATCGGATTGTTTGACTTCTGACAAATTAACACCTCCGGTGAGTAGAGGGTAGAGGGTAGAGGGTAGGAGGTAGCGGTCAAAAATCCTACTCCCTATCATCTACAATCTACTATCTACTATCTAACAAATAAATAGCGGATTTGACTTTTTATCGGCAATACGCGACTTCAGAATTTTGTAACCTTGAAATAAAGTCTGCGGCTCAATCTGCGTGATACAATGCGGCGTCTTTACTCTACAGCCCATTGAATCATAAGGCTCCGCGACTTTGCATTCATCAAGCGCGTGTTTAGGCTGAACTACTACGCTAGGCACATGGTACGGGCTGAAAAATCGCACGTAGTCAAATTTATTCTGCGGCAGGTCGACGGCAAAACAATTCGGCGTAAGTACCGGCAATTTCGCCGCCGCTGCAATATGCATAGCCGAAGTGTCATTGCCAATGTACATATCACATAAACCGGTAACCGCCGCACCCAGTCTGAAATTAATTTTATTAGTCAAGTCTATCACGTGTTTTGAAAAAATTTCTTCACCTAAACTTTGTCGTAAAATCTGCGCGGACTTTAAATCAGGTTCACCTGCACCGAAAATTACAAAAGTCACATTTTCTGCCGCCAAAATCATTTTTATAAGTTCGGCATATTTTTCAGGCGGATAATGTTTCATAAATTCATTGCCGCCCATTGAAAAAGCGTATCGCGGAGTTGAGACGTTCGCCAAAATATTTTGCGCATTAAAATAATCAAGCGGCGTGTACCACAATTCCAATTCGCGATTGGCTACCGGCGCTTTTAAGGCGTAATCAAGCGGCGAAAAGAAAACGTCCGTCATATGGTTGCCGTAAACAAACATTGGTACAAAATCTGTCGCGAAAAATTTCAGTGACTGCAGGAGGGGGCTTTTTTGTGACATTAAATAGGCGTCGTCAATATCCTTAACGTGGTGCGCTATTCTTATCCTTGCGCCGCTCATATACATTAAAAACGGCGTCCACGCGCGGTGTATGAAGGCGTAGCAGATATTAATGCCGCGTTTGAAAATTTTCTGCGCGGTTTTCAAGCAAGCCTTGTACATTTCATCAAAATGTTTTTGGCTGGGTTCAAGAGAAATAATTTCGTTGACATAGGGACAACACTCAGCCAATGCAACAGAGCCGCTGTTCACTACCAATGTAATATGTGCGGCAGGATAAAGGCGGCGTATTTCACGAATCGCGCCGGACTGCAGGACAAAATCACCTATACCGGCGTCGTGAATTATCAGCAGGTTAAGCTTTTCGCCAATTTTCGGCGCGGTGCGATATCCCGCCGCAGTAAATTTTTCTTCCATGAAGTTTATAAAATCGCGAACGTCAAAATTTTTTTCGCGTACAAATTTTTCACCGTATGCATTGAAAGCGTCTGTTACGGCGTTAAAATTTACAGATTTATCTTCTTCCAAATTAGTCTCCTTTGTAGGTGTTAGCTGTTAGCTGTTAGCTTTTAGCTTTTAGCAGATATATTTACAAGCTAATAGCTAATCACTAATAGCTAATGGCTAATGGCTAATAGCTAATAGCTAATCACTAATAGCTAATGGCTAATGGCTAATGGCTAATCGCTAACTTTTTGTAGCCGTTAAACAAATCTTGTGCCGAAATTTGCGTAATGCAATGCGGGACGCGTGATCTGCACCCATATTGAATGTATGGCTTATTCACGGCGCATTCCGACAAGGCGTGCGCAGGTTGCACGATAACGCTCGGTACATGGTACGGGCTGAAAAATCTCACGTAATCTGCGCGGCGTGCAGGTAAATCTGCCGGAAAACAATTCGGCGTAAGTACGGGACATTTCGCCGCCGCCGCCACGTGCATAATGCCGGTGTCATTGCCTATGTACATATCGCACAAAGTCAAAATCGCCGCACTCTGACGATAAGTCGTCTTATTCGTCAAGTCAATCACGTGTTTTGAAAAAAATTCTTCGCCTAAATTTTGTCGTAAAATCTGCGCGGATTTTAAATCGGTTTTA
>CAJOKY010000058.1 GCA_905235425.1 uncultured Selenomonadaceae bacterium | reverse complement strand
CACTGCTTTTACGTCGATAGATTTTGCGTCAAGAAGTTTATCGGCGTTTGTATCGGCAGTGCCGAATATTTTTTCAGGAGAATCAATTTTTGAGTGAATAAGCGAAACCAATTCCGAATTTTCGCCAATGTCATTATTGCCAATCTTTGCCAAAGTCTTTACGTCAAAATTATTGACGGCAACACTGGCACCTATACCTGCCGCGCCACTAGATACAGCAAGACCGCCTGCAGCATTTATGAGATTGGTATTGTTATTCGCGTTAATATTTAAAGAGCCTTTGGACTGCAAAGACGTTTCGTCGTCAACAGAAACTAATGCCAAAGATTCGCCGTTGGCATAGCTGACAGTACCCGCCGCGTGTGAAGAATTACCCGACTCTTTGCCGGAGCCGTCATTCAAAATGATGTGGTTAATATTATTTTCGGCTTTAATGTCAAGATCATTTGCCGTGATTTTGACGCCTTCAGCAACCGCAACAATGTTATCAGTATTTGACGTAAAATAATTTACTACCGCATCAACCGTAGATGTTGCCTCGTTTGAAGGCTTAATATGTCCGCTTACTCCAATGTCAACTTGATTAATCTTTGAAGAAATTTCAGCGTCATTGTTGCTTGCAATTTCAGTATCCTTTCCGATTACAACTTTAGAATTATTTTCCAAATTCTCAATAAGCGTAGTCATTGCAAGGGACGTGGCGGCTTTTTCAGCAGACTTTGAAGTTCCGGAAATTTGTTCTTTGTCGGCGTAGTAATTGGCAATTTTATGAGCGCTTGTAACCGTGTCGAAAAGTTCTTCTACGCGTGTTACAAGTTCACCTGCGCCGCTTTTTGCTTTTAACTGTTCAATAATGTCAGAAGCAGTTGTCGCCTGCGTCAAAATATTTTCGTCCGAATCGGTATCAGTCAAAGAGTTGAAAAAGTTTTGAAGTTGTTCACTGTCGCCCAAAATATTTTTAACGTCGTCATAAAGGTCAAGCGTATCTTGCTTAAGCTTTTTCAATCTTGCATTATCTACATTGACGGTTGAATTTATCGTTACGGCAGAGCCTTGAAGTTTAGCGCCGGTCGTAGTAATCGCCGAGTCATTTTTCATTTGGACGATTGAAACGGCAGGATTTATTGCAAGGGATTCGCCGCCGCTGTTATCGGTACTCGTCACTATAAGAGCGCCAATTTGCGGATCGGCAATATCTACATTTGAAGTGACTGACAAATTGCCGCCGGACGACATTTCAGCGTTATTTCCAATTTCAACTTTAGAAATATTATCAGCCGTCGCTATATTGGTATTCAAGGCTATAAAACTGCCCTGCGATTTATTTTCCGATTTAGCGTCTTTGTCACTTTCCAAATTTACCGTCGAAATATGAGAATTAATTTTGTATGTCGGCAACAAATTCTCGGACTTCACGGAAATATCTGCGCCGCTTAATTTGCCGTCAACTTTTATATTGGAAGTGTTTGTCTGCTGTAAAAAGTTGGCGCCGATAGCAGTTAAGCCGTCGCCTACCGTGTCAACTTTATTTTCAACGTTTGTAGGCGTGTCACTCTTTGAAGATATTGTTAAATTTCCGCCGGCATTTATTTTTGACGTAGAATTTAAATTTAAATCGGCGGCATTTTCAGTAAGTGCCACGTTACCGGCTATTGCTATGGCAGAAGATTCTTTGTTAGTCAAGTCAACGGCAGAAGCTGAATTTAAATTTGAAATGGCGTTTGAAACTACCGACATATTTCCCGCCGCGTTTAGTTGACCGCTTATGTTGACGGCAGAATTATTTTGCGAATAATTGACAGTTACCGCAGAGGCAGAAGATTTTCCAACTTCGGCGTTTGAATTTAAATCGGCATTAAAATTACTTTCGGCGGTAACGTTTAAATCGTCGGCATTGACTACGGCATTTTCACCGATTGTAACTTCTGCCGAGTCATTACGCATAACCATTGCATTTGAGATATCAGACATTTCAAGAAGTGCAGGGACATTCAGATATTGGGCTACAGACTGAATAACCTCTTTGTCATTGGTATTTTCTTCGTCAGAAGAATTTTTATTTACTGTGCTGACTTGACTTGTAAATTTATAATCGTCTGCAACGTTCGATGAAATGTTGACTTTTTTGCCGCTAACTTCGCCGTCAATAGAAATATCGGCTTTAAAGGATTGGTTAATCGAATCGGCAAGCTTGCCTGCCGCACGATTAAAATCGTTTTTAATGTCAATGTCGGCGGCTATGTCAACGTTGCTGTCGGAAATAATTTTTGCACCGTTTTCAATGTTAATTTTCGCGGTTAAAGGCTCAATGTCGGTAGAAAAATTAATTCCCATGTCGTCAAGCGTACTGCCTTGAGATTTCACCGAATCATTATTGATTTTGGCAACGATTGATAAATTTCCGTCTGCATCTTTCGTAACCGTCATATTGTTGCGGTTCAATCCCGAATCGACAACAATATTTCCCGCCGAGTCAGTTACGTTGACAATGCTTGAATAATCCAGCGTCGAAGTGTTTACGAGAGTAGCGCCGTTTTTTATGTCGATATTGGCGGCGGCAAGCGTTATCCCGTTCGCGGCATTAATCCTGCCTTCAACCGTAATTGAGCCTGTATAGTTTAGGGGAATTAAACCGTTTTGAATATTTTCGGGGTTGAAAGTGGCATCGGTGATATTTTGCGCGTTATCCAATAAATTTTGATACGCTTGACCTGTAGGCGAAATAAGCCCGACTTTTCCCGCGTTGATGACGCCGGAACTTCCTACCGCAATTCCTTCCGAACTGATGAAATACAAATTGCCGCCCACTTGTCCGTTTTGTACGGCGTTGACAATACCGTTGATATTGGCTTGACTGTCAACGAAATTCACAAGTGTAGCGGCATTTGCAGAGTCTATATCGGTGCCGAAATGCATATTGGCAATATGCTCAGCATCCAAATTAAATTTTGAAAATTGGTTAATGGCAGTTGTATCATTAGCCATTCTGTCGGCTAAAATATTTGTGACATTGCCGTTTGTCGTTATCGTACCGGCATTTGCCGGATCTGATTTAACAATATCCTGCGCGCTTACAATAGCCGGAGTAGCAAACAAAGCGGCAGTAGTAAGCATTGATAGAAATTTTGTAACCCCTAAATTTGCGCGTCGGAATTTTTTTTGAAATGTACTCACTGTGCCGCGACCTCCTTTACTTAAAACGCGCCACTAAAAGCGAAATTGATACGAGATTTACTGACAGATTGTCCGCTGATATTACGTTTCAGTGGAAATCCCAATGTTACGTTGGCAGAAATATTTTTTAGCGGTGAATATTTCAAGCCCAATCCCGTAGATAACAAAAATGGATTTTCGGCATATTCGGGTGAATTTATAATTTTGCCGCCGTCAAGAAATGTGAAAGCAGATAAAGTTTTTTTCGTGTCAAGCGGAACGGAATATTCTAAGCTGAAACTGAAACCATCATTGCCTTCGACGATTTTTTCTTTGTAGCCGCGCACGCTGTAAAAACCGCCCAAATAATATTGTTCGGAAGAAGGCAAATCTTTTTTTGAGGAAAGTTGCGCGTCGATTCGCCCGTAAAAAGATTGACCGTGCGGTTGAACTTTGCGGACAAAACCGCTGAATTTGTAAAGCCCGAAATTATCTTTGGTGTCGTCAATTAAATTTTTATAATTGCCTATTCGGTAGGCGTGGCGCTGATAAAAAATTGTGCCGACGCCGTAATTCAGCTGTGAAAAAGCAAGTTCCGCACCGAAAGTTTTGTTGTCCGAAAAGTTGCCGACATTTTCAAAAGTGCTTGTAGATTTTTGATTGGAAAGACTCAACGACCATTCGGAGCGATTGGTTAAACTTACGGACAAAGGATGAGTTATTGTCGCGCCGTAATATGTCGCGTGCGAACGGATTAAATCTTTGTAGTCACCTTTTTTTACTTCGGTGCCGTTAGTCGAATAATCCAGCCGAAATTTTGTTCCCAAAGTAGTAATCGGAAATTCGTAGCTGACATTAAGCGCATTTGAACCGATTGTGTGAGTGTAGCCGATTGAAAATAAATCACGTACACCGGCAAGACTGCGAAAGTTATAAAAAATTCCTTCGCGCCATTCGCCGGTAGATTCTTGCCCCGTATTATCGACAATCACGCTTACTGTTGAACGTTGCGGCTCATCCAAAACTATTTCAAAATCAGTAGTGCCGAAATCTTTACCGGCTTTCATAACCAGCCTTAACTGCGCGTCATTTGTGGCATTGAAGCGCGTAATATCTTTGTCAATCTTTTTTATGTTGGGGATATTTCCTTCGTCAAGAGAAATTCTGTCTCGGACGTAATATTCTCTTGTAGAATTATTGCCGGAAATATTTATTTCACCCGCCGTGCCTTCACTCAAGCTTATGTGAACAATGCCTTCTTTTATTGTCTGCGGTTGCAAATAAGCGCGACAAGTCATGAATCCGCCTTGCTCATAAGCGTCATTAATTTTTTGAACAATTTCGAAGATATCATCCAACGTAACTTCGCGATTCAAGTAAGGACTTTTAATTTCATCAATCGTTTCAGTTTTCAGAACTGCCGACTCATCAACCGTTATGTCCTTCAATTCAAATTTTATTTGCTCTTCCGGCTTAGTTGGCGTTGTATCTTTGTCGCGCTCATCGGTGATATTTTCTTCGCGGCGTTTCATATCTTCTTCAATCTGCCGCTGAATTCTCTGCCGCTCCAATTCTTTCAATGTGTCATTCATTTGAATATCGGCATCACCGGCAATGGGCGCGGCTTGCACCGCTGACATAAAAATAAAACCAAAAAGAAAGGTGAAAGAAAATTTTCTCATTCGATTTTACCAAACTACCTTCATAATTTTTCGATAAGAATTATTCAAATAGGTTATTATCACATCAAACAAAGTATACACAATTTCGCCGTCAATGTCATCTGAAGTAACCGTCAGACAAGTATCAAGCATTAAATCTTTGTTATCGTTCAGGTAAAGTTTAAACGGCTTGTAGCCCTTATTCTGTTCGTTAATCAATTCCAAAAGTGCCGTTTGATTTTCTTCAGTCAAGGCTTGCGGCAAAATCTGTACGCGGAGAATTGTAAAAATGCTGTCGTCGATAATTACCATTGCCAAAAGGCGCTGCCCGGCGATTGTGATTGACGAGCGAAATACTGCCGAGTTTTGCTCATCATTCGGAATTTCTTCAACATCAAAAATATTGGGGTGTTTTTCATCTATAAATTTTTTAAAACTTTCGGCTTTTTTGTTCAATTTAATTTCTCCTAAGTAAAAACGGTAAAGCGCGGAAATTCTTAATAAGAATCGCCGCGCAGATTGTCAGTTTAAATATTTCAGTTTTCAGTTGTAATTTTTTTATTTGTCGTCATTCGTAGTCGATTTGGAAGACTTCTTGGTGGTTTCCGTGTCATTAGTGATATTTTCGAAGGGGTCTCCATCAAAGTCACCTTTGAAAAGTTTAATGACTTGGTCGATTATTCCTGCAAAACCGTAAAGTATCGCCGCAAAACCTTTGATGTAGTCGCCCACTCCGCCGCCTTCACCGCCTGCTACTTTTTCCGCCAAATCGTCTGGGAGTTCGCCTTCTTCAAGTTCGCCGCTCTTAATGCCTTTTGCAATTTCGCCAATCATTTTAAATTCTTCCGCAGTAATTTCAATTCCATAATTTTTGAAAAGTGCCTGCGCTTCTTCTACCGATTGAACCTGTGCAAACTTTTCGGTAAATTCTTTGTCCTCAAAAATCTCCTTAGTCTTTGCAATTTTCTCTTGATTTGTCATTTTAAAAACTTCCTTTCTGTTTTTAATTTTTTTAAATTTTCTTTCTGCTTATTATACGTAATAAATTAAAAAATGTTAAGTGTTAGTTAAAAAAATTTTTTCTTCATAGACATTTTGGTGCAAATTTGATATAATTTAAAAAAAAGCAAAGGGTGACGGTTATTTTGGCGTCAGATGCAGAAAAGATTTTTAGCCGAGAAGCGCTAGACAAATTACGATCGCCTGAAAAATTGAACACCTTAATTCCCGTAACCAATCCCATATCGTGGATGGCGTTGGCGTCAATTTTATTTTTAATATTTGCCATTATTCTTTGGGCAATATTCGGCGCGTTTACAGTAAAAGCTGAAGGAATGGGCTTGATAATGGACAGCGCGGGAGTCGTCAATATAACTTCAGTAGCGTCAGGAAAAATTACAGATATTTATATTAAAAAAGGCGATCACGTAGAAGTAGGCGATTTAATCGCACACCTTGAACAGCCGGAACAAGTTGCCGACACTCAAATTTCTAAATATGGAATTTGGCTTGCCGCAAATGAGCGAGATGTTATAAATCAAGTTTATCAACACAATGCTAAACTTAATCGACAAAGTTCAACTGAAAATGTTTACAGCAATTATTACGGAATAGTCGACGAAGTAGACGTAACCGAAGGTAGCGTCATAAGTTCCGGCAAAACTATTTGTTCGGTGCGACTTACTCAAAATCGTTCCGACTTATTGGGAATTTTTTATGTACCGGTAGAAATGGGAAAACGCGTTGAACCAGGTATGACGATTCAACTTGCTCCAAATGGCGCGGATATTTCAAAGACAGGCAGTTTAATTGGCGTAGTGCGAAGTGTTTCGCAATATCCCGTTTCTTCTGAAAATATAGTCAACACTCTGGGCAATGCAACTTTGGCTCAATGGTTTATGCAAAATAAAGGCGCATTGATTGAGGTGCAGTTTGATTTGGTTAGAGATGAAACTTCGCAATCGGGTTATCTGTGGACTTCACAAATAGGCAAGCATAAACCGATAACCGCAGGAAGTTTTTGTACGGGCTTTATTATCGTTGAAAGAGAAGCACCTATCGAACGAGTTTTTTACAAGATAACGCAATTCTTACGCAACAGATAGGGACTTAAAAATAAAAAATTGCAAATGGAATTTTTTAAAGCAAAATATGAAAAAATAAAAGGCTTTTTTCTAAATAAAACCAGAGTAAATGTGCCGACCGTTTTGCAAATGGAGGCTACCGAATGCGGCGCGGCGTCATTGGCTATGATTTTGGCGCATTACGGTTTATGGATACCGCTGGAAAAATTGCGTCAAGACTGCGGCGTAAATCGTGACGGATCCAATGCAAAAAAAATTCTTCTTGCGGCAAGACGTTTGAATTGCACTGCTAAAGCTTTTACTTGGAATGTTGACAAGATTAAAGAGAAAAATTTTTTTCCGCTGATAATTCACTGGGAATTTAATCACTTCGTCGTGCTTGAAGGTTATAAGGCAGATAAATTTTTTTTGAACGATCCTGCATTGGGCAAACGCCAAGTACAGCTTGAAGAGTTCAAAACTTCATATACCGGCGTTTGTCTGCGGATCATACCAAAAGAAAATTTCAAACCTTCCGGCAAACGATACAACGTCTTTAAAGAAATTGCGAAAAAACTTTACGAAGACAAATACGCGGTATTATTCGCAATGATACTTGGATTTTGTATGATAGTGCCGGGACTTGCTCAGCCTGTTTTTAACCAAATTTTTTTAGATGACATTTTGACAAACAGACATCCCGACTGGCTTTTAAAGCTGTGCGGAGCAGTCATTGTATCAATGATTTTATCTTGTGCAATGAATTGGTTGCGAGCGGTGCTGCTTACTACATGGCAAAAAAAGTTGACGCTGGTTGATTCTTCTCAATTTTTTATGCACTTATTGAAATTGCCGATACAATTTTTTCAGCAACGTCAAGCGGCAGAGGTAGCGTCAAGAATCGGCTTTAATGAATCTGTTGCAAGCGTACTTTCAGGTTCTGCGGCAACAGCAATAATGGATTTTTTAATTGTCATATTTTACCTTTTTCTGTTACTGCAATACAGCGTAACACTCACGCTAATTGGAATTTTTTTCAGCATTATGGATTTATTGCTTTTAGCGTTTATGCGCAGAAAGTTGACGGATTTAACGCTAAAAATTCAGCAGGATAAAGGAAAAGAATTTGGCACGCTTATGAACGGCTTGCTGATGATTGAAACGATAAAGGCAAGCGGCGGTGAATCAGATTTTTTCACGAAGTGGGCAGGTTATCGCGCAAAAGTTATCGTAGGATCGCAGGAACTTCAACTTTGGAGTACAAAAGTGAAATTATTGCCGAATTTACTTTCCAGTTTGAATGGCGCGTTGATTATGACGCTCGGCGGATTTTCAATAATGGAAGGTGCAATGACGACGGGAATTTTTATCGCCTTTCAAAATCTTATGGGAAATTTTCAAGCACCGTTCAATAAACTTTTGGGGCTGGGAAATACCTTGCAGACAACAGAAATGCAAATGCAACGCCTTGATGACGTAAGGCGGTATGAAATTGACTCGCTTAATTATTCGGAGGAAGAAAAATTTTTTGACGGTGACAGACTTTCCGGCGAACTTGAATTGAAAAATGTAAAATTCGGTTACAGCTCCAGTGATGCGCCGCTGATAGATAAATTCAGCTTGCATTTAAAGCCGGGTCATTGGGTTGCGATTGTAGGCGCGTCCGGCAGTGGTAAATCTACTGTTTCAAAAGTTGTCACGGGGCTTTATGAAGAGTGGGAAGGCGAAATTTTATTTGACGGTGTACCGCGCAGAAAAATTCCGCGTGCCGTTATCGTAAATTCGCTGGCGTCAGTAGATCAAGATATTTTTCAAATCAGCGGTACTGTTTCAGAAAATATCGCGCTGTTTGACAAAACCATAAAGCGCAGAGAAATAATTAGAGCGGCGCAAGATGCTTGTATTCACGAAGATATTTTGAAGTTGAAAGGCGGCTATGACGCGCGGGTTTCTGAAGGCGGCAGAAATTTCAGCGGAGGACAAAGGCAACGCTTAGAAATTGCCCGCGCCCTTGCAACTAATCCCTCTCTTTTGGTGCTGGACGAAGCGACTTCTGCATTAGACCCGCTGACTGAACAAAAAGTGCTTGAAAATATCAGACGGCGCGGTTGCAGTTGCTTGATAGTGGCACATAGACTTTCAACGATTCGCGATTGTGATGAGATTATAGTTTTAGAAAACGGTAAAATAGTTGAGCGTGGCACTCATTACGAAATGATGCAAAATGACGGACCATATAAAATTTTGATTGAAGAAAGAACTCGTAACGGTTAGGAATTTTTATGAGACTGACTGCAGGACAACGCTTGAGGTTATCAGATGAAAATACATTTGTTAAAATTATAAGCGGGAAATTGGAACTTTATGCAGTGACGCGTAAACAAAAATATTTTCGACAAATTTTTTTAATGGAATTGCCGACAGGCGCGGCGGTTTTTCCTGCCCTTGATGAATTTGAATACATAGACTTTCAAATTTACGCCATGACAGATGCGGAATTGGAAGTAATGGCGATATCAAATTTGCCGACGAGTGCTTTACGTGCATTGATGACGCGCTGGTTTTCGGAATTAGAAAAATTGGAATGGATAAAAATTCTCGCCGATAAGGGGGACGAAATTTTATTAAGCTGGCGAGCAAAAAAAGTTTTCACTTCTGAAAAAACTTTTGCGCAGGTTAAAGCTACGTTTGAAGAAAATGAGCAAATATTAACGATGCTTTTGGGAATGCGCCTTCGTTCAGAGGAAATGCAATTTACAAAACGGAGATATACCCGTGAAAAAAATAAACACCTTCTGTTTGATGAAACCGTCTCCGAATTATTGGATGAAGAAATTGCGATTCACGAAAGTTCCGCGAGTAAAAATAAGCAATTAAGCGAAGCTGCTTTTATCGTTCGTAATGTTGCGCGTTCTCTTTCAATGCCGTTTGAAAATCTTGAATTAGATGCAAAGATGACAAAGAAATTGGATCAGGTCGGCGTAATACGTCGGCTGATTCAAAAGAGCGGTATGCAAATGCGGCTTGTCGAATTGAAAGGAAATTGGTACAAAAAAGATTGTGGCGTACTAATCGGCTATTACGGTGAAAAAAAAATTCTTGCCGCGCTGATTCCTGACAGCCCTACCAGTTACAAA
>CAJOKY010000057.1 GCA_905235425.1 uncultured Selenomonadaceae bacterium | reverse complement strand
AAGTCGTAGAGAAATAAATTTTTGTCGACACTCAATTTGTCACCTTACCTTACGCGCACGGCAAAAGTTTTCAGCATATTTATGATGTAGCTCATCTCTTCAAAATTTTTCATATCGCCCTGCTTGCGAAATTCGTCAACAAACTGCGGTAAAATCTCAAGACATACGGCAACCAATGAACCGGCGGAGGCGTGCGGCATAGCCAAAAGGCGCGGCAATTCGGCAATGACAAGCCTTGCGTCGAGGATAGGTATATTCGCCATGAAGGTTTTGCAAAGTGCATTTAGTGATGCCTCTTCAAATAATGCGCCGGTTTTAGCGTCGAGATAGCCTTTTTGAAAATATGAACTCAGTGCAATGCAGGTTAAAAACGTTTCAGCCTTGCCTTGAAAGAAAGCCGCCGGAGCTTTTTTGTAGAATTTGATTAGCTCATTGAAGTACGTCGCGCGATTTTTCGGCAGTGAAAAATACTCGCGTAAATTCTTTTTTGAGAAGTCAGGCAGAAGATTTTCAGTCAGCGCCTTGAACATTTTGGAATTTGCAACCTTCTTTTTATCGGCTAAAATTTTAATTAAGTCGCCGCCTGCCGGAAGTTGATCAGCGCGTAATTGGTCGCGGTAATTTAAAATGCCGTCATCAAAAATTTCATTGCGGTCATTTTCACCAAAGCCGACAAGTTCATTTCGTGCGGCAAATCGCGCAGTGTTACGGCGATGAACTTTTTCGGCGTATTCTGCGCGGGATTTTGTAGCGTAGTAGTTTATGACGATTTTGCCGGCAGTCACGGGGATATTAAACGGCGTTGAAATTTTTGTACCGTTTTCATTCACGGCAAAACAATTTTCAAAGTATTCGGGTACGTGGGGATTGTCACTGAAAAGTTTGACTCTGCGCGGGTCAGCAATGGTTTTTACTGCGGCATTGCCACCAGGAATATTTTTAAGCGGCGTCCAATTATCCTCTGCGCGGCGGGTGAATCTTTCCAAAACGCCTTTATCGTACTCGGCATTTTCCAAATTGTTTGAACCGAAAGTGCGAAGGTTGATAACCAATCCGGCGGCGTTTGTCGCAGTAAAAATTTCATCTGCCACGTCGGAAATGCTCTTGCCGTGTTGCGGAAAAATAAATTCGTCGGTATCAATGAAAACCATACGACGACAAAAATATTTAAAGTAGCGTATCGCGTCGTTGTATGATTCAAGTTGCCTGCCGGTCTTAGGGTAGGGAATCCACGTTACAAGATTTTTTTCAGCGTACGGCTTGAGGACTTCGCGCAGATTGTCGGCGCTGTCATTGTCATAAATCAGAAAATGATCTATACCTGCCAAAAGGTGGTAGTCAAGCCATTCTTTAATGTACGGCGCCTCGTCGCGAACTATGGAAACGGCTACAAGATCGTACATAAATAAATTTTTGTCAACTTCCATTTTTTACCTCAATTAGCTTTATTCGTCGGTACGTCGAAAGTTACAAGCGGAATATACAGTTTCAAAAGTTTTTGCAGGTATGTCAGCTCGGTAACTTTTCGCCACAGCGTCATTTCGTTTTCGTCAATCTCGGAATTTTTGGATTCGTCGCTTGAATTTTGCGTGTTCTCAATCATCTTGTCGAGCATTCCCGCGAAGATTGTCAGCAGTATTTCAACGGTTTTGTACGGCAGAGGAATAATTTTCGGCAGTTCGCGAAGTAAAAGGCGTGAATCGGCGGGAGTCAATTCCGTGCAAAGCGTTTGACAAATCGCATTTAATGACGCGTCTTCAAAAAATCTGCCCGTTGTATCTTTGAAAAAGTTTTTCTTAAGGCGCGAACTCAAATTAAAGCAGGTCACAAAAGTTTCCATTTTGTTTTGGAAAAATTCATCAGGTGCGCTTACATAAAATTCACTAATGGCGCGGAAATATTTCAGCTGATTTTCCGGCGATTTAAAAAATTCCGCCGCGTCCTCTTCATCAAAATTCGGCAGTAAAGTTTTTGCCAAGACGTTCAAAATTTTTTCATCGCTTACTGTATTTTCTGCAGAAGTTTTAATAATGTCGCCTTCTAAATTTTCACGGCGCGAATTGCGATAGCGTAAAATGCCGTCATCAAAAACATTGGCGCGGTAAAATGAACTTAAAATAGCTTTGCCGTCATCAGCAGGCTTACTTTCTTCCGGCTTGTAGGAGTTTATAATAATTTGTTCGGAGACTTTGAAATTGGTATCGCCGACAATTTTGGTGCTGTAATCGTTTATGCGGAAAATGCCGTCGAAGTAGCAGGCATAGCGTGTATTGTAAAGAAAATCTACTCGGCGCGGATTTAAGATTGTATTTGTAATTTCCTTCGCCTTACGTCCGCGCCGCGTCATTTTTTCCAAAACACCCTCAGCATCTGCGCTGACATTGCGTCCTTGCGTGTAGGTATATCTGTTTAACTCAATGCCGCCGACATTTTCTTTGTCGCTTAAAATTTCGTCAACTACTTCAAGGATACTTTGATTTTTGCGCGGGAAAATAAATTCGTCCACGTCGATAAAGCTCATGTAGCGGCATTCAAATTTAAATTTTTCTACGGCGTCATTGTACGCCAAAATTTTTTTATTGGCGCCGGTACAAGCAATGTAGGTGACAATCTGCGCGTCAATGTACGGCTTTAAAATTTCTTTAAGCGTATCTCCGCCGTCATTGTCATAAATATAAAAATGATCTACGCCTGCTAAAAGGTGATAGTCTATCCATTCTTTAATTTTATCTGTCGCGTCTTTTACGAGTGACACAACGGCAAGATTGTATTTGAACAAATTTTTTTCAACTGCCATGATTCAACCTCCAAAAAATATTTGGAATAAAATTTAAAATACTTTTCAATAATTCTTAATCGGCGGAAAATCCCCTTCATTAAATAAAAAAAATCCGGCAGGCAAGTCAACCTGTCGGAAAAATATTTTATATTTAATTTACAATTTTACGTAAAATTTATTTACTTATCAGCTTGTTGTAAAGATCAATATATTCGCTTGCAGATTCAGTCCAGCTGTAATCGCTGTTCATCGCGTTTGAGAAAATCTTCAGCCAAACTTCAAAGTTGCCGTAGGTTGAAAGGGCGCGTTTCAAAGCATACATCATTTCGTGCGCGTTGTAGTTGCTGAAGACAAAGCCGTTGCCCTTGCCTTCGTACTTGTCGTATTGGATGACGGTATCTTTTAAGCCGCCGGTTTCTCTTACGACCGGAGCAGCACCATAACGCATTGCTACAAGTTGTCCTATGCCGCACGGTTCATAGTTACTCGGCATTAAAAACAGATCCGACGCCGCATAAATTCTCTGCGCCAACTGATAATTAAACGTAATATTCGCACTGACTTTTTGCGGAAATCTCCATGCCAATCCCTTAAACCAATCTTCATATACCTTGTCGCCGGTACCAAGTAACACGAATTGGAAATCTTCATGCTGCAACAGCTCATCCATCATTCTTACTACTAAATCCAATCCCTTTGCCGCCACTAAACGCGTTACCATGCTAACCATAGGCGTTTCACGTGACTGTGGCAATCCTAAAATTTCCTGCAACTTAACCTTATTATCACGCTTACGTTCAAACGCCGTAAATGCATCCGAATTATCATAATTCACAAACAAATTGGGATCCGTCGCGGGATTGTACGCATCATAATCAATACCATTCACAATACCGTACAAATCATCTTTGCGGCTTCTTAAAAGTCCGTCCAAATGCTCACCAAAATATTCATACTGAATTTCCTGCGCGTACGTCTTACTAACCGTCGACACATAATCAGCATAGATTATGCCGCCCTTCATAAAATTAACCGCGTCATAAAATTCCAAATCGCCGTTATTGAAATACTTCCAATCCAATCCCAAAACGTCGCCCATTACGTCCTTTGGAAATACCCCTTGATACTTCAAATTGTGAATAGTGTAAAGCGTCTTGATATTTTGATAGCGCTCGTCGCCGTTATGTTCCAACTTCAACAAAACCGGTACAAGCCCTGCGTGCCAATCGTTGGCATTTATAACATCCGGAAAGAAGTCTATCGCAGGCAGACAGTTCAATATCGCCCTTGCAAAAAATGAAAACCTCTCAGCGTCATCATCATATCCATATACGCCATCGCGATAAAAATACTCTTCATTATCTACAAAGTAAAAAGTCACGCCTTTGTATTCGCACCTATCGATTCCTACAAACTTCGTACGCCATGATACCGGTATAGTCCCGTCGTAGACGTGTTCCATTTGGTTACGAAATTCTTCGCTGATTTTGCTGAACTTCGGCATTATTACCCTCACGTCTACCCCCTGCGCCTTAAGTGCATGCGGCAAACTTCCCGCCACGTCGGCTAAGCCTCCTGTTTTTACAAACGGCGCCGCCTCTGCAGCTACGTACAAAACTTTCATATTTATCCCTCCGTTTTTTCCATTTCTTCTTTTGCAGGTTCCACGTACGAACCCTGCACATACTTCAAATATATTGTTGCAAGCGGCGGTATCCTCACTTCTATGCTCTGTCCGCGATTATGCCACGCCACGTCCTGCGTCAACAATTCCCCTTCATTTTTCACGCCGCTTCCGCCGTATTCTTCCAAATCGCTGTTGAACACTTCCACATACGCGCCTTTATCCGGTACCCCGATTCTGTAGCCTACCCGCACTTCCGGCGTAAAGTTACATATCGCTATGATGTAGTCCCTCGCGTCCTTCGCCTTTCTGATAAAGCTTACCACGCTATTTTCATTGTCGTTGCAGTCTATCCACTGGAACCCGTTCCAATCGAAATCTACCTGCCAAAATGCCTTGTTTTCGCAGTAAAATTTATTCAATGCCGCGCTATATTTCTGCATCTGCGTATGTTTTTCGTACTGCTCTACCAAGTGCCAATCCAAACTGTCATTTTCATTCCACTCAATGAATTGACCGTATTCGCCGCCCATAAACAAAAGTTTTTTACCGGGATGCGCCATCCAATACCCGAAGAACCCGCGCAGTCCCGCGAATTTTTGCCAATAATCGCCCGGCATTTTCTCTATCAAGGAGCATTTACCATGAACAACTTCGTCATGTGAAAGCGGCAAGATAAAGTTTTCACTGAAAGCGTACATAAAGCTGAATGTTACTTTATCGTGATTCCACTTGCGATAAATAGGATCAAGACTGACATATTTGAGCATGTCATTCATCCAGCCCATATTCCACTTGTAGTTAAAGCCCATACCGCCCATATAAACAGGTTTTGAGATTAAGGGCCAGTCGGTGGACTCTTCAGCCATCATTAAAGCGTTGGGGTGATATTTGAAAACGGCCTCGTTGAGCTTTTTAATAAAGTCAATAGCCTCAAGATTGCCGGTGTCACCGTACTTATTCGGCGTCCATTCGCCATCTTCGCGGCCGAAGTTAAGGTAAAGCATATTAGCAACGCCGTCGATACGTAAACCGTCAATATGGTATTCATCAAACCAGAAGAGAGCGTTACTTATTAAGAAGCTATGTACTTCGGTACGACCGTAGTCAAAGTTAATGGTACCCCAGCCTTTGTTATCAGAAAGTTGGGGGTTATCGGATTCGTAGAGGTTAGTACCGTCAAATTCACGTAAGCCTTGATTATCTTTGCAGAAATGCCCGGGCACCCAGTCCATGATAATACCGATACCGTTTTTGTGAGCGGTATCGACTAAGTAGCGGAAATCATTAGGTTCACCGTACCGACTGGTAACGGCGTAGTAGCCGGTAGTCTGGTAACCCCATGAACCGTCAAAGGGGTGTTCGGTCATCGGCATAAACTCAATATGAGTGTAGTTCATCTTTTTGGCGTAGCTAACAAGGTCGTCGGCAAGTTCGCGGTAGGAGAAGTAGTCGGATTCGCCGCGACCTTTGCGTTTCCATGAACCTGCGTGAACTTCGTAGATGAGCATGGGCTTGGAGTAGGAAGGGTCTTTCATTTTAGCCTGCATATAGACGGCGTCTTGCCATTGGTAGGCATCAAGGTTGTAAAGCCTGCTAGCAGTGGCAGGTTTTTTTTCGGCGAAAAAGCCGTAGGGGTCAGCTTTCATGATGTGGGGGCCGCCCCATTGGGGTTCAATGGCGTACTTGTAGGACATACCCTGTTTAAGCCCTTCAATGAAAATGCACCAAGTTTCACCGTCATTAAGGCGGGACATTCTGTGAACGCGGGTATCCCAGTTATTAAAATCGCCAACGACGCTGACGGATTTAGCATTTTTCGCCCAAACAGCGAAACGGACGCCGGATTTTCCGTCCTGTACGATGAAATGAGCGCCGAGCATTTGGTAGGCAAAAAAGTTAGTACCGTTATGGAAAAGGTACAGGTCATAATCATTAAGGGGAGAAGTTTTCATAAAAATCACCTCGTTTAGGGGTTAGGTTTTAGCTGTTAGGCATTAGGCAATAGCAATTAGCAATTAGCAATTAGCGATTAGGCAATAGCGATACCGGCTAAGAGCTAAAAGCTAAGAGCTAAGAGCTAACTATTGAATCTTGCAGGGAACAATGTGCCAAATATCGTCGGCATATTCATCAATGGTACGGTCAGAAGAGAAACGGGCAGAATTGGCGATATTAACGGCGGCACTGCGTAACCAAGACATTTTGTCAGAGAAACGGGCATAAATTTCATTGTGAGCATCAATATAGGCGTTGAAATCTTTCAAGATGAAAAATTCGTCATTGCCCTGCAAAAGGTAATCACGAATAGATTGGAAGTTACCAAAAGAACCGTCGGTAAGCTTATCAAGAACAAGGCGGGCATTGGGATTTTGATTGAACTCCTGCCAAGCAGAATAAGTACCGGATTCGTAGTAGCGGAGGACTTCACCGGCTTTAAGACCAAAAATAACAATATTGTCATCGCCGACAGCCTCGCGAATTTCGACATTAGCACCGTCAAGAGTACCAAGAGTAATAGCGCCGTTCATCATAAATTTCATATTGCCGGTGCCGGAAGCCTCTTTAGAAGCAGTGGAAATTTGTTCGGAAACATCAGCGGCAGGGTAAACAATTTCACCGATAGAAACGCCGAAGTTTTCAATAAAAATGACTTTAAGCTTGCCGTTAATGGAAGTGTCATTGTTAATCTTTTTGGCAACGGCAAGAATAAGGCGTATAGTCTCCTTAGCAATGTAGTAACCGGGCGCGGCTTTACCGCCGAAAAAGTAGGTAGTGGCAGGGGGATTGTAGGAAGGGTCGGTTTTAAGTTTATGGTATTGCCAGATAATGTGAAGGATGTTCATAAGCTGGCGTTTGTAGGAGTGAATACGCTTAACTTGAATGTCAAAAATAGTGTCAGGGTTAATGTCAATGTTATTGTGCTTTTTAATGTAATTGGCAAGAGCAACTTTGCGAAGGTGTTTAATTTCGGCGAGTTCACGAAGGACGCGGGGGTTATCGACAGCCTCATTGAAAAGGTCAAGTTGCTCAGGGTGACGGTGCCAAATGCGGCTACCAATAGTGCGGTCGATAAGTTCGGCAAGTTCAGGGTTAGCGCCCATAAGCCAGCGGCGGTGAGTAATGCCGTTGGTTTTATTATTAAACATACGGGGCCAGTATTCATAGAAATCGTGGAGGGTGGTGGATTTAAGGATGTCGGAGTGGATACGGGCGACGCCGTTTACAGAGTGGGAACCGACTATGGCAAGGCGCGCCATATGAACTTCGCCGTTTTCAATAATAGACATAGCGCGGACTTTGTCGACGTTGTCAGGATAGCGGGCGCGGATATATTCAACGTGACGGCGGTTAATTTCGTCGATAATCATATAAATGCGGGGCAGGAGGGAGCGGAACATGTCGACAGGCCATTTTTCAAGAGCCTCAGGTAAAATGGTATGGTTAGTGTAGGCGCAGGTACCGCGTGTAATAGTCCACGCCTCATTCCATTCAAGGTCGTATTCGTCTACGAGTATGCGCATTAATTCGGCTACGCAAAGGGCGGGATGAGTGTCGTTAATATGAATGGCGATTTTTTTATCGAATTCGCGAATATTCATACCGGCTTTTACATAATGGCGGATGATAGATTGAACGCCTGCGGATACAAGGAAGTATTCTTGAATAAGGCGCATTCTGCGACCTTCATTAGATGAATCGTCGGGGTAAAGGTACTGGGTAATGGATTCAACGAAGTTACGATAATCCTGCTTTTGGCGCATTTGTTCATGAGTAAGCATGCCGTAATCCGAGAAGTCGCGATTAACCTCCGCGTTCCAAAGCCTCAAGGTGTTGACAGTCTTATTATGGTAGCCGACAATCGGCACATCATACGGCACCGCCATAACAACCATAGCGTTTTCGTGCACCAATTTCAAAGATCCGTCCGCCTGCTTCTTCATGTACGCGTTGCCATTAAATTTAACGTTAATCGCCTTATCCGGCTTGCGATACTCCCACGCGAAACCGTCACGTAACCAGTTATCGGGAATTTCAACTTGGTTACCTTGAATAATTTTCTGTTCAAAAAGTCCGTACTGATAACGAATACAGCAACCGTGACCGGGCAGACGATGCGCCGCCATTGAGTCAATAAAGCATGCCGCCAATCTTCCGAGACCGCCGTTGCCTAAGCCTACGTCCATTTCCTCTTCAATCGCGTCATCAAGGTTTAATTCAAGGTCTTCCATAACTTCCTTGAAGGCTTCGTCGATACCGAGATTGATTAAATTTGCTTTCAGAAGGCGTCCGATTAAAAACTCAATGGAAAAGTAGTAAACTTGCTTGACTTGACGATCCATGTACGCCTTATTAGTCTGTATCCAGTTTTCGGAAATAATCTGTTTCGCAACAGCCGCGACGGTTTTATAAATGTCGACAAGCGGCAACTCTTTAATGTCCCGTCCAAACATAATGTGCGCGGAACTTATGAAACGATTTTTCAAATTTTCTTTGAGTTTTTCGTATTCCTTGCTGTGAGTAATCTTCTTATCATTTATAGCCATAGGCAAAAACACCTCCGAAATTTTTTATTTAGCGTACATTATTTAACCATAGAAAGGGCGAATTTTCAAGCCGAGTTTTTTAGGTGCAGGGAGTCAGGAATAGAGAAGGAGATAAGTTGCAATCCCTTTTCCCTTTTTCCCTTTTCCCTCTTCCCTAAAATAAGTTCTCGACGTTAAAAATCCGCCGTCTTCTAAGTTAATTTAAGGGTCGAGAAAGATTTAACCGACTAAATTCTCGCATTCTTCGTAACAATGTAGGGGAAAGACTCCACGCCTTTAAGCCAGCGATTTTTCGTAATGATAACGTTTTTGTCGCAGATAATATTTTCAACACGTGCGCCGTCTTGAATATCGCAACGTTGCATAAGGATAGAATCTTTAACAACCGCGCCCTTGCCGACTTTTACGCCGCGAAACAGTATGCTGTTTTCAACTCTGCCGCGAATTTCGCAACCGTTGGCAATGAGTGAATTTTTAACTTCCGCAGTTTCTTTGTATTGTACGGGAACTTCGTCTTTAACCTTCGTTGAAATGGGGGCGTCTTTCTGCATGAAGAGTTCTTCCCAAATTTCAGGGTTGAGACAATCGCGATTAGCCTTGTAATAAGCCGCCGTTGAATTGATTCTTGCAACGTAGCCTTTATGTTCATAGGCGCTGATTTTATGTTCGCTTGCATGGCGAATAATGCCGTCAATCAGCAGATCTTGACCACCGCGCTCATAAGTTGAACGAACGATATAAGCAAACGTCGGTACAGGCATAAGGTACGCGCTCATTACAGCCTTTGCACCTTTTTTAATGCCGTTTGATTCAGCCAAATCAGTAACAACGCCGTTTGTGCTTGTTTCAATCGTGACGGTGTGACCTTCTTTGTCTTCGGCAACACCCCAAATCTGTTCATATCCCGTCATGTCACAAGTAAAGCATTTCTTTGTCTTTTTGACTACGCAAGATATTGTACCAAATTTTACACCCAGAATTCAAGCGGAGGATCGCCAAAAGTAAAAGAATTGTTTTACTTTTGACATCCGCTACTGGAACATCAGCGTTCCGCCGCCAACACCGTCCTCCAGGATCTCGGCGGTCTTCTTTGTATGTTTCGCGATCTCCTGCTGCGCCTAAAGCGACTGGTTCTCGTCGTCGAGCTCGCGGATGTTCTTCCACGCCTCCTTATTCATCCCCGCGCCAGTGCCTCGCCGAATGCGCCGGACATCACATCTCCATCATCTCGCCGCCCTCGATGTACTCCGTGAATATCTCCTCCACGACCGGATTGGGGGAGATTTGCGGATTAACCCGCTTGAAATACTCGTGATCCTCCGGCTTCTTGTCCCAGACGAAATTCCAGTAGTGGTCGAGGACGCTTGCGACCGCACCGCTGCGCGACACGCCCTCGGTGCAATGGATCAGCACCGGC
>CAJOKY010000056.1 GCA_905235425.1 uncultured Selenomonadaceae bacterium | reverse complement strand
ATTTTAGATTTTTCGCCGGAACAGGTGCGTAAAGATATTTCAGAGCTGGGACAGTTCGGCGTTAAAGGTGCGGGTTATCGATTCGATATGTTGCGACGCGCCATAGAAAAAGTTTTGGGTCTGGAATATCGCTGGTACGTTGCAATTTTCGGTGTCGGTCATTTAGGTACGGCGCTTGCATATTGTGACGATTTTCAGCGGCTGGGATTTACCGTGACGGCGCTTTTTGACGTTGACGAAAAGTTAATCGAAAAAAAAATCAACGATATCAAGGTTTACAATTTCTCAGACCTTAATAACGTTGTAAAGCGTAAAATTATTGATATCGGCGTTATCACCGTGCCGGAAGATAAAGCCCAAATGGTTGTCGATTCGCTGATTCAAGTCGGCGTGAAAGGCATTTGGAATTTTACTGCGACAAAACTTACAGTGCCGCCGAAAGTTGTTGTAGTCAATGAAAATTTATCAATGAGTCTTATGAATATAAGTTGCCGCATTTCGCAGAAGTGAAAATTAAATTTGAAATATACCGGTAGGTAGTGAGTAGTGAGTAGTGAGTAGTAAGTAGTAAGTAGTGGGTAGTCAGTAGTTTGTAGATTGTGTTGATTAATTCCAATTTCTACAATTCTGTATTTCTTTGAATTTTTAAATCAACTTTCTTTTGGCGCAAAATCCGCGTCCTTGCGCGCCTCTGCTATTTCAACGTTATAAAAATTTGCAACTTGGTTTAATTTTGATTTATTCAACACAGCCTGGTAATTACCGGCTAAAATACATTATAAATGAGCATGGTCTCAACCAAGCCGAAAATTTCCTCGTGAATGTCAATTGCACTTTTGGCAAAATTACCTGCCGCGCAGTTGATAACCTTCCAGTGAAATTTTTCGGCTATTTCTTTGTATGCGTTGTAAGATTTAATCATATACGCGGCGTCCGATTCATGAATATCCTCTCTACCGCGTTCACGCCTAAGCATTGCGGCGATTTTTGGCGGCATATCCAAAAAAATCGTAAGATCGGGACGCGGCAGTTGAAGGCGCTTGTACTCGAAATTATCAAGCCAATTCAAAAACTTTTCGCGGTCGGCTTTACGTTTAATTTTTGCCGATTGGTGTGCCATATTTGAGCCTACGTACCTGTCGGCAAGAATTACGCCGTTTCCCGCGTAAAAATCCTTCCACGTTTGAAAACTGGCAAATCTGTCTACGGCATAAAAAGTCGCCGCCGCGTATGGGTTGACTTCCTCCGCCGTGCCGCCGAAGTCTCCTCGCAAGTACATTTTTATAAGCGCGGAAGATTCCGATTCGTAATTCGGAAAACTAACGCGCATAACGTCAACGCCTAAATTTTGTAACCTTTCATAAAGCCTTGTTGTCTGCGTCGCCTTGCCGGAACCGTCGGACCCTTCAAGTACAATTAAACTGCTCATATTGAAACACACCTCACTTTAAAAATTGGAAAAATATATTACAGCTTATGTTTTGGTAAATTAAATGTTAAATATTTCAGTGACGGCTGTTCGCAAAACTTCCTGCATTACCGTCACATTTAACAGTAAAGCCTCTGCCTGCGGACGAAGTTTTGTATAACGAAATTGCGGGTGGTGTGAAACGGTATAGTCTGTAGGATATGGTATGACTTCAAATCCTTGTTGCGAAAAATTCAGTACGGCTCTTTTCATATGGAATGCCGATGTTACGACTATCGGACGCTTAAAATTTTTTTCGCGCAGAATTTCCGTTGAAAAGATTGCGTTTTGTGTAGTATTTACGCTTTTTGTTTCAAGCAAGATTTTTTCTTCGGGTACGTTCAGTGACTTTAATACGCGGCTTGATATCAACGCCTCAGAGCCGGAATCAGAATAAACGTGTCCGCCGCTTAACAAAATCGGTAAGTCCAAATTTTTTTGAAGACGTACTGCCGTTAAAAGTCTGCTTGCCGGACTTGCGCATAGCACTCCTACGCCGTCAACGTCTTTAACGTCGCGAATTGCGCCTCCGCCTAATAATATTATAACGTCAGCGCCGGTCTCTTCTATTTTTTCCGGCGGAGAATATGCTTTTTCAAGGTGTCCCATCAATCTTTCGGCTACAAGTCCCGTACAAAGAAGGTAGAAAATCAGCGTTCCGATGCCTACGAAGACTGCCGCGCGTGTACTGATTTTTGTTAAGTAAACCGTTAAAATTATCAACAGAATTATGAAAAGACCGGGCGGCAGTACCCAGCTGGCACAAAATTTTAACATATAAACCAAAAAAATTTCGACCTCTCATAAGCGCAAATAAATTCTTTTAAAATTCTACCGCGTATAAAAATTTTCCTGCATTTTAAGACAAAAAAAATTAGGGATTAGGGAACAGGGATCAGGGAGTAGTTTTAAAATCGCTACGCTGAAGTTTTATCGGCGTTATTTTTATTCGCAACTGTTCCCGCAGTCAATATAAACTGCAAGCCGTCTTCCAATTCCATATCAATAAAAACCAGTTCAGAGCGTTTTACGAAAAGATTTAATCCCGCCGTCATGTTCAAGCTCCACGGCATGTACACGCAGACATATTCGTCACCCAATTTTTCTTTTACCGGCTCAGGAACATCTTTCATCAAAAATCCCATGACCAGCGCACCGTGATAATTTACCAACACCACTTTTTGAAATGACGAATTTGTTTCAAGAATCGCCTTTGAAAATTGCTTTACCGAGCTGTAAATAAATTTCACGATTGGAATTTTGTCCAAAATATATTCAAAAAGTTTTATGACTTCCTGCAGTAAGCGGTTTCCGAATAAAAAGCCGACAACCCAAATAAAAAGTACGATTGAGATTAATCCCATACCTGGAAAATTTATTTGGAAAAAATGTTCAATCTTTGCGCCGATTTTATCTTCTGTTAAATTGAATATCCACATTACGACAAATGCCGTTATCGCGACGGGGGCTAAAATTATTACGCCGTTCATAAATTGTTCGGAAAGTTTTTCTGCGAATGTCTTTTCTTTTTCTTCTTTAATCAAGGTAGTTCCCTTTACTAATCGTTGGCACCCAAACCGAAACTTTGTATTGCGCCGTTGGAATTTCTCCAGCCGCGCTTTACTTTTACCCATAAATCCAAAAATACTTTTGTACCCAACAGCATTTCAATTTCAGGACGCGCAGATTTACCGACGCCTTTCAAAAGTTCGCCGCCCTTGCCTATTAAAATTCCCTTCTGCGAATCGCGTTCAACATAAATCACGGCGCGAATGTAAGTAGCAGAATTTTTGCGCGGCGTAATTTCTTCAATGTCAACCGCTACAGAGTGCGGCACTTCGTCTTCTGTCACGTACAAAATCTTTTCGCGTATCAATTCGGCAACGATTAATCTTTCCGGCTGATCCGTTACCATGTCGGCGGGATAATATTTTGGACCTTCAGGCAAAAATTTTTTCGCCTCGTCAATCAGCGTGTCAACGTTTGTACCTTCCACCGCGCTTATCGGTACAGTAGCCGCAAAATTTCTCTTCTCTGCATACGTCGCGATAATCGGCAAAACTTTTTCGCGTTCAATTAAATCAACTTTATTGATAACCAAAATAACCGGCGCAGTCACCGTTTCAAGACGTTCAAGGATATATTTTTCACCGCCGCCGAATTTTTCAGTAGCGTCAACTACAAAGAAAATCGCATCGACTTCTTTCAGCGTACCTTCTGCCGCCTTCAACATATATTCGCCAAGTTTAAACATCGGCTTATGAATGCCCGGCGTATCAAGAAAAATAATCTGCGCGTCGTCCTGCGTCAAAATGCATTGAATGCGACTGCGCGTAGTTTGCGGCTTGTCTGACATAATGGCAATTTTTTGACCGATAACCTTATTTATCAACGTCGATTTGCCGACGTTTGGACGTCCGATAACCGCTATAAATCCCGATTTATACAAATTTTAAATCTCCCTTCAAGTCTGCAGAAATGTTGAGATTATCTTAAACGTGTCATTTATATTTTCCATTTCGGCAGAAATTTTTTTAATGTACGGCGTGGAATTGTCTATGCTCGTGGCAATTTGCGTGATAACCTTGACAACTTCCGATTCATCAACCGAAGTATATTTTTGCGCCATACAAAAAGTGAAAAGCTCAACAATTTTGTACGTGGCAATGAAGATGCCGTAATTGTGCAGAATATTTTTTTCCTGCAGACGCCATGGATAAAAGTTCATGAAAAATTCGTTGACAAGATAATTTTCAAGAATTGTACCATAACGCTGAATAAATTTTTCGCGCTGTGAATTTAACAACATATATTTTTCCGCCGTAACCTTGACAGAAACAGTGCCGTCTTCGTCCGGCGTAAGCTCCAACGTATTTTGAAGCGCGTCGAAAATCACTACTTCAAAAACTTTACGCGGCGTGTTTTTATCACCGTACAACGTTTGCAGTACGCCGCCAAGTAAAATTTTTACAAAGTCTTTTGGATTGAATTTTATATCGGCTAAAATCGCGGAAAAATTTTCGATTATAAAGCCTTCCTTCGTATAAAGTTCTGCCAGCTGTGTAACTTCATAAATTCTGGGTGTCGCCGTAATTTCGTCAACGCGATCAAGAAAAAATCCAAGTACGGCAAGGCGTTGGTCAAGCGTCAATGCTCGTTCCTGCAAAATGCTGATTGATGTGGATTGTACATCAAATATGTGCGGAATAATTTCAAGGCGTTCGACAAGTAGTTTAGGTTTAACTTTTGATCTGTAAGGTACGTACTCTTCGACAATTTCAAATTCCATAACGTCTTTAGGCAACAGCGCCAACTCTGCTACAACGGGGCAGGTGACACTAAGGGAGCGTTCATAAAGGTCACCAAGTTTACAAATACTGCGCGGATATGTTTGACACGTTATTGACAAGTATTTTTCGCCGTAATTTTTCTGTATCATACAAAGATTATCTTCAGTAAGACAACAGCAGGTGTAATTTTTATTCATCAAGGCAACGTAAGTTTTGCGCTGTTCAAAATATTTTATTTTGGAGGTAATTTCTTTTTCCGCCGATTCAATCTTTTCGTAGTCTTCATAAGACGCTTTGTCAATGTCGATAATCCAATACTTGCAACAACGCGCGTCACATTTATTTCCGTCGCATTTAAAATGTTTCACGTACGACGGCTGAAAATATTTTCTCTTTTCCTTCATAAAATTTAATCCCTTCCGATGCCTAATTCTGCCATGACAAAATCCTGTTCGCGCTCCATTTCAATTCTATCAGCCTCCTCAATGTGATCGTAGCCGAGAAGGTGTAAAAGCCCGTGTACCGTTAAAAATACGACTTCGCGCAGGTATGGATGTCCGAAATCTTCAGCCTGCATTTTGGCTCGTTCAAGTGAAATTATAATGTCACCTAGAATTTCTGTTTGCTGATTTAAAATTTCCGGCTCGTCGCTTTCACGAAATGCGAAGGATAACACGTCGGTTGGTCTGTCAACGCCGCGAAAATTTTTATTGAGTTCGTGTATATGTACATCGTCTGTCAAAGTTATGCTGAGTTCGGAATTTTCGGCGTCGTAGAGTTTGCCTACCAATTCCGCCGCACGAATAATTTCTGATTCTATGTAATCTTCCACCGGCAAAGTGTCAGGTGTAATGCTTATTATAACATTCATTTTATATTAGGGAACAGGGATCAGGGATTAGGGATCAGGTTTATTATTCCCCAATTCTCAATCGCTCCTCCCTAATTCCTCCTCCCTAATCCCTCATACGCTTCAATGATTTTTGAAACAATTTCGTGGCGTACAACGTCGCTTGAATCAAGTTCGCAAATGCCGATACCTTTAACAGATTTTAAAATTTCTACAGCCTCTGCAAGTCCCGACTTCACGCCGCGCGGCAAGTCAATCTGTGTCAAGTCTCCGGTAACCGCCATGCGCGAACCGAAACCCAGCCGCGTCAAAAACATTTTCATCTGCTGACTTGTGGTATTCTGCGCCTCGTCCAAAATTATAAACGCGTCATTCAAAGTTCGTCCGCGCATATATGCAAGCGGCGCAATTTCTATAATGCCGCGTGAAAAAAATTTTTGGTACATATCAAAGCCCAAAATTTCCTGCAACGCGTCATAAAGCGGGCGTAAGTATGGATCAACCTTCTCCTGCATATCGCCGGGCAAAAATCCCAATCGTTCACCTGCCTCAACTGCAGGACGCGTCAAAATAATTTTCTTGACTTCACGCACGCGCAGATAGTACGCCGCCATTGCAACGGCAAGAAAAGTTTTGCCTGTACCGGCGGGACCAATGCCGAAGGTCACGACGTGACTTTTCATTGTGTCGATATAATTTTGCTGACCAACACTTTTGGCGTGAATATGCGTACCCTTCGCTGTAACAATAAGCGTTTCGCCAAACATTTTACGCATCACCTCTGCGCGGTCTGACTTAGTCAGCTTAATTGCGGCGGCAACGTCATTCATCGTGATAACATTCCCGCCTTGATAAAGCCGTTGCAATTCGCCGATAATTTTTTCAGCGCGTGCCACTTCGTCATCATCGCCGGCAAGTTCGATAAAATTTCCTCTGCTAAAAATTTTGCAATTAAATTTGGCGTCAATCGCCTGTAAAAATTCGTCGCGATCTCCCAATACCGAGCGCGTCTCGTCGGCATCTGCAAACTCAATTTTCTTTTTTGTCAAATAAAAATCACTTCCTTAATGCGCGTTATTCTACAACATTCACCAAATAAAAAAAAGCCCTGACTTATATCAAGGCTTTATACTTATGACAGTAGAAAATCTGAAAATACGACGTTGCCGACCTTCATACCGCGTGCCGTCAAAAATATTTTGTCGCCGCTTATGTCGATTAAGCCAAGCCGCAAATTTTTTTCTATAACATTTTTGTAAACGTCAAAAATATTTTCGCCGAATTTTTTAAGAAAAATCTGCGCGTCAATGCCTTCAGTCATACGCAGACCCAAAAAACAAAATTCTTCCATAGCCGCCTGTTTCGTGACAACTTCTTCAAGCTGCGAAACGTCCGAACCTGCGCGAATTTTTTTAACATAACTTTCAACGTCGGCAATGTTCGATGTACGCAGTTCACCGCTGTAAGAGTGCGCACCTGCACCGAAACCGAAATATTTTCTGCCTGTCCAATAGCCGATATTGTGACGGCTTTTTTTGCCGTCTTTAGCAAAGTTGCTGACTTCGTAGCGTTCATAACCTAAACGCGGCAGTATTTCAGTAATGTAATCGTACATATCGCCGCAAATATTTTCATCCGGCAGATTAAGCCTGCCTTCTTCGTGTAGCTGAAAAAATTTTGTACCTTCCTCAACTTCCAAGCCGTAAATCGAAATGTGATTTACATTTAAATCGGCGGCGCGTTGCACGTCAAATTTCACGTCGTCCAAAGTTTGATTCGGCAGAGAGTACATTAAATCTATGCTTACGTTGTCAAAAATATTTCGCGTATTTGTCACGGTACTAATAGCTGTTTTGGAATTGTGTATTCTGCCGAGAATTTTTAAAAGTGCGTCGTTAAAACTTTGCACGCCTAAACTGATTCGGTTAAAGCCGATTGTACGCAGTTCGCGCAGAAAATTTTTATCAACGGTACCGGGATTAGCCTCAATCGTAATTTCAGCATTTTCATAAACGTGGAATTTATTTCTTACGGCGTTAAAAATTTTTCCCAGCTGATTCAGCGTCAAAACAGTTGGAGTGCCGCCGCCGAAATATATTGAGGGAACAGGGAGCAGGGAACAGGGATTAGTTTTAATTTCGGTGATAATCGCGTCAACGTAACTTTCGCGCAGGTCGGCAGGTGCAACTTTTGAATTGAAGGCGCAGTAATTACATTTCGCCGCGCAGAATGGAATATGAATGTAGACAGAAATTTTTTCAGACAAATTTTTAACCTCAAAAAAAATACCGCCGCCGAAATATATTGAGGGAACAGGGATTAGGGAGCAGGGATTAGTTTTAATTTCGGATACAATCGCGTCAACGTAACTTTCGCGCAGGTCGGCAGGTGCAACTTTTGGCAACTTTTGAATTGAAGGCGCAGTAATTACATTTCGCCGCGCAGAATGGAATATGAATTTTAACATCAAAAAAATACCGCCGCCATAAGACGAACGGTAACACCTCTTCACTACTTACTACTTACTATTTACTACTTACTACACTTTACAATAACGATTCTATGTCACCGGCGATTGACGCGGGCGTTGTCGTAGGTTCAAAACGCGCTACAACGTTACCTTCTCTGTCAACCAAAAATTTCGTGAAGTTCCACTTAATGCCGTCGCCTTCCAAATATTCAGGGAAATTCTTTTTAAGCGCGTCCATAAGCGGATTGGCAATGGGATGAGATTCGTCAAATCCCTCAAATTTTTTCTGCGCGGTCAAGTACTTGAAAAGCGGTTGCGCAGTTTCGCCGCGAACGTCGCCTTTTTCAAAAATCTGAAATTTTACGCCGTAATTTACGCGACAAAAACTTTGAACTTCTTCATTAGTACCTGGCTCTTGTCCGGCAAATTGGTTGCACGGAAAACCGAGAATTTCCAAACCTTTGTCTTTGTACTTATCGTAAAGCTCCTGCAACTCTTTAAACTGCGGAGTAAAGCCGCACTTGCTGGCAGTGTTGACGATTAAAAGCACTTTGCCTTTGTAATCGCCCAAATTTTTTTCAACGCCGCGATTGGTTTTTACGGTGAAATCATAAATGCCCACTAAAATTTCCTCCAAATTTTACAAGCCGAGCAACTCGTCAATCTTCGCCTTATCAAAACCCAAGACGTAATTTTTGTCGTCCGCCGTAATGACGGGAACGGCAGTGTCGCCGGTAAGCTTTTCGCAAGCTTCGGCATCTTCCGGATTAAGTTCAATGTCATGAAATTCATACTCTACGCCTTTTGACTGAAGATAGGCTTTACATTTGGCACACCACCCGCAACTCTCGAAGCCATAAATTTTCACCATAAAAGTTCCCTCCTTTAAACTGTTTCTTGTAACAAATATTCTATCGGTTTTCCGAAAATCTCGGCTAACTTAACTTTGTCTTTTTCTGTCAACAACCCCACGTCTAAAGAAGGGGGCTTCTCAGCGCTTTTCTGTGAAATTTCTTTGTCCAAGCATTTTACGCGAAACATTTTGCTGTGTCAATCCCAAAAGTTTAGCCAAATAAGTATACGTCAGTTTCATTTTGTCAATTTCAGCTGTCAAATTTTTAAAGGGACTATTCCCTCGTCGCGCTAAAAAATATTTACGCCATGTTGAGGAGATTTTGAAACGCCCTTGAGAGCTTTGCTGAGTTTTGCGCGATGTTCGGGCAAAAACGGCTTACCAATTTTTGAGGCGCGCATTTTCATTCGAGATGCAATAGAATGTTTTTTGCCTGTATTCGCAATGCTAATTTTTCTTCTATGCTCAAGTGTACGTTTTAATCCGACAATTCCTTCGCCACCGTCAGTCAGATTGTAGCCGGTTGGGGATTTGGTTTTCAAGGTTTTTATGAAAAATTTTTCCCAATAATCCATTTCCTATTTTGACATGCAACTTTTAATTACGCCATAACGAAAATTTTCCTTGCCGTGCTTGCGAATCGCCCTGCCAATCATTGTATCTTGACGAGAATGTTCATTGAAACGCTTTGCCGGCGTTTTAATGGTTTAACCGACATACTTTTTGCCGTTGACCAAGTTAATGATAAGATACACTACCCCGAATACTTTCATAAACGCTCCGCCTTTCGTATTGACAAACAAAGCGCAAGCGTTGTAAAATTAAAAAATAAATAAACTCTGCGCTTTGCTAAGTGATTGTTTGGTAAGCCAATCTTAGCACGCAGAGTTTTTTTAGTCAATGTAGCTTATTTTTTTATGCTTTTAATTTCGCTAAATATTTTTCGGCAAGCAGAGCCGCCGTCGTACCGTCCGCCGCCGCAGTGGTAAGCTGACGAATAACTTTTTCGCGAACGTCGCCCGCCGCAAATACGCCGTCAATATTCGTCTTGCAATCTTCACCGGCAATAATCCTGCCGCTTTCACTCATATTAACTTGACCTTTGAAAAGCTTGGTATTGGGTTCAACGCCGATATTTACAAAAATGCCGTCGACCGCAATATTTTTCATTTCGCCGGTTTTTTTGTCGAGTATGTCGATATTTTCAAGGCGTTTATCACCGTGAAGTTTTTTAATTTCCGTCTGCAACATAATTTCGACTTTTGAATTTTCTTTAATTCGTTTTTGAGAAAATTCATCTGCGCGGAATTCTGAACGGTGAATCAAGTATAACTTGTTTGTGTATTTTGTTAAGAAATTAGCCGCGTCAACCGCCGCATTGCCGCCGCCCATAACCGCAATGATTTTGTCTTTGTACATATGCCCATCGCAAAGTTCGCAATAATGAACGCCGCGTCCGGCGAATTTTTTTTCCTCCGGCAAAGGCAGTTTACGCCTGTTCATACCCGACGCAATTATTACAACGTCGCATTCGTAAATATGCTCTTCAGTCTCAACAATTTTCGGCGTAGAAGTCAACGTAACTTTTTCAATCACGTCAAATTCGTCAACAACCGCACCGAAATTTTCAGCCTGCTTTTGCAACGTTGAAATTAAATCACTGCCGCTGACACTTACAAAGCCGGGATAATTTTCAATGCTTACGGCGTTTGCAATTTGCCCGCCGATTAATCCCGACTCCAAAACCAACGTGTCAAGATTCATTCTGCCGCAGTACAGAGCCGCAGTCAATCCCGCCATACCGGCGCCGATTATCACAACGTCTTTGTGAAGGTTTTTCTTAGCCATAAATTTATCCTTTTACAAATACCGGATATAAACATATCCCCACGAAATTATTATTGATAAAATCATAAGCGGAAATGCGGTCTTCATAAATTCAATAAATGAAATGGGTCTGCCGCGTTGAGCCGCCATAGACGCAACAACTACGTTTGCACTCGCGCCGATTAATGTACCGTTGCCGCCTAAGCAAGCGCCCAATGCCAAACTCCACCACATAGGTTCTAAGTTTGAAAGTCCCATTGCGCCCATATCTTTAATAAGCGGAATCATTGTTGCGACAAAGGGGATATTGTCAATAAATGCCGACGCAAGAGAACTCATCCATAAAATTATTGTTGCCGTCCAAAATACATCGCCTTCAGTGAATTCTATAGCAACTTCCGCCATTTGCTTAATAACGCCCATTTCGACAAGCGAGCCGACGAGTACGAAAAGCCCTGCGAAAAAGAATATTGCAAGCCATTCAATTTTGCTCAAAACCTTTGCAATCATAGCCTCGTTGTGCGTGTAGGTTATAAGCAGGAGCAAACTTGCGCCGGTAAGTGCCGCCGTTGCCGTTTCAAGGTGTAACGTGCTGTGCAGTACAAACATTGTCAGGGTTATCGCCAAAACGAACAGACATTTTTTCAGCAGTACGGGATCTGTAACTTGGCTTTTCTCATTCAGCCTCATAACTTTATCTTGCAATTCTTTATGCGTATGCAGTTTTGAACCGTACATTGCAACCATTATGAAAACCGTCGTAAAGAAAATTAAAATCGCCGGCAGTGTCAAGTTGTAAATGAAGTCCATAAAGCTTAAACCGACTGCCGAACCTATCATAATGTTAGGCGGGTCACCTACCAAAGTTGCCGTACCGCCGATATTGGAGCTGATAATTTGCGCCATGAGAAAAGGTTTAACGTCAACTTTTAACTGCGACGCAATATTAAAAGTTATCGGTACTGTTAAAAGCACCGTCGTGACGTTATCCAAAAGCGCGGAGCAAAGTGCGGTAAGCATACTCAACGCGACGAGTAATTTCACGGGGTGCGCATTGACTTTTTTTGCAGACCATATTGCAAGAAAATTAAACAGTCCCGTTTCACTGGTAATGTTTACGATAGTCATCATACCTATCAGCAGACCGAGTGTGTTAAAGTCAATATGGTGAATAGCTGTTTCCTGCGAGATGATTCCTAAAATTATCATCAACATTGCGCCGAAAAGTCCGACAATCGTTCTGTGAACTTTTTCAGAAATAATCAGCGCGTAAGCGACAACAAAAATTACTATTGCCACTGTTTCCATATTCATGCGAAAAAAAACTCCTTCCGATTATAAACTAATACGTCATATTTTAACGCGCTAAAATTTTTTGTCTACAACTGAAAGAGTGATTTTTTCGCCGTCACGTTTAATTTTGAAATTATAATTTTTAACTCCCGCCGCGCCGAGTTCAATTTTTAAAGCCAGTAATTCCATTCCGAGCTGTTCGGTTAATTCTTTTGTAAAGCCTGCCTTTGCCAAAGGTTCCGGCGGTTTTTCTGCCTCTTCTACGCGACGAAGTTTTTCAGCCTTCTTTGCCGCAGTCAACATTTGCTGTTCAACAGACTGCTCCTCAACGTAATTTTTTATCATATCTTTATCCGTTAAGCCGCGCGGAATTTTTTTCATATGCAACACTTCCTTAAGTCAAATGTCATTAATAATTAAACTACTCCTGATAATACCGCCGCCTTCTTGAACTTTCAAAAGGTGCACCATATTTTTGAAATTATACGGCGGTTTTTCAAGATATACGCCGGATCTCAACCCTAATCTTATGTTCTCGTCAGCAGCTTTATCTATGTTATAAATTTTATCTAAACCTTCGTAAATATGTTCGGTGACCAAAATGAATTTAAAATCTTTAGTTTTACTCAAAATCTTTTTTATGTTTGAATTACTAAGATGCTGGAGTACTTGACGAATAATCAACAAATCGCCGAAAGGTAATTCGGTATCGTCCTGCGCGGCGTCCATACAGTGAAATTTTATGCAAGGATGTTTGAATGTTTCCGAGTTATGCTTTATTAAATCCTCGACCACATCAACGCCGTTGTAAAAAAAAGCGTAACTATTTTGAGCAAGTACACTTAAGACGTTGCGCATAATCCAAAAATCCCCGCAACCCAAATCGGTTATCTGCCGAATATTATTATTCGTGATAAGTTGGAGCAACAAATTCATGTAAGGGACGATTATTTTTTCGTCGTGAGAACCACTACCGGAAAAGAAGGGTTCATCATACCCCCCCCCTTTTTGATTTTCCCCAACTATTTTTAGCATAGATTTCAGAGAAAATTTCTTTATTTGATTGATGTGGCATAGCTACCTCCAAATTATTTATCTTTAACCTTCGCCCAAGAATCTTTCAAGCCGACAACGCGATTAAATACAAGTTTTTCCGGCGTGGTGTCAGGGTCAACGACAAAGTATCCGAGACGTAAAAATTGGTAATGCGTACCCGCCGCTGTCCATTTTACACTGGGTTCAATCAGCGCATTTTCCACGACGATTAATGAATTGGGATTAAGCGCCGCGATAAAATCATCGGGAATGTTGCCGTTTTCATCCGTCTTTAAAAGATAATCATAAAGCCGCACTTCCGCTTTCAAGGCGTGACTTGCACTAACCCAATGAATCGTGCCTTTAATCTTGCGATTAGCCGTAGCGCCGCCGCTTTTCGACGTGGGGTCAATGGTGCAGTGAAGTTCAGTAACCTTGCCGTCCGCGTCCTTGATAACTTCTTCGCACTTGATAATATATGCGTACTTAAGGCGAACTTCTCCGCCGGGTTTAAGTCTGAAAAATTTCTTTGGCGCATCTTCCATAAAATCTTCGCGTTCAATGAAAATTTCGCGTGTGAAAGGGACGTAACGACTGCCGCCAAGTTTTGGGTGATTCTCCGCCGTCAAATATTCTATCGCGCCTTCGTCAACGTTTGTTAAAACGACTTTCAGCGGGTCTAAAACTGCCATAACTCTATCGGCGGTATTATTTAAATCTTCGCGTACACAATGCTCCAACATTGCGATATCTACAACGCTGTTACTTTTTGCAACGCCAATTCTTTCGCAAAAATCGCGAATCGACGCGGGAGTATAACCTCTTCGACGCAAGCCGCAAATCGTAGACATACGCGGATCGTCCCAGCCGCGAACATATTTTTCCTCGACAAGCTGACGTAACTTTCTCTTGCTAGTAATGGTATTGGTTAAATCAAGCCGTGCAAATTCAATTTGACGCGGACGGCTGTTCACGTCAAAACCGAGTGCGTCTAAAAGCCAATCGTAAAAAGGTCTGTGGTCTTCAAATTCCAACGTACATACCGAGTGCGTAATATTTTCTATCGCGTCTTCAAGCGGGTGCGCGAAATCGTACATGGGATAAATCAGCCAATCGTCGCCGGTATGATGATGATGAGCGCGGGTAATGCGGTAGATGACGGGGTCGCGCATATTTATATTTGGTGACGCCATATCGATTTTTGCGCGCAGGACTTTTTCACCGTCGGCAAACTCGCCTGCTTTCATACGTGCAAATAAATCTAAATTTTCTTCGACACTGCGGTTACGGTGCGGACTTTCCTTGCCCGGTTCAGTCAACGTGCCGCGATAAGCTTTAATCTCTTCGGCGCTTAAATCATCAACATACGCAAGACCGCGCTTAATCAGTTCAACGGCGTAATCGTAAAACTTGCCGAAGTAATCAGACGCATAATATTTTCTGTCAGCCCAATCAAAACCCAGCCATTTGATATCCTCTTGAATCGAATCGACGTACTCAACGTCTTCTTTGGTAGGGTTGGTGTCGTCAAAGCGCAGGTTACAAATGCCGCCGTTGTAATTAGCAAGACCGAAATTAAGGCACACGGACTTGGCGTGACCTACATGCAAGTAGCCGTTGGGTTCAGGCGGGAAACGAGTATGTACGCCGTCAACGTACTTTCCTGCCTTCAAATCGTTTTCAATCTCCTGCTGAATAAAATTTACCATTTAAATATTGCACTTCCTTAATCCTTTATAAAATTTTCGACGTAATTTTTAAGGCGGCGTACACCTTCAGCAACTTTTTCATCCATAGGCAGATTTTCTACAATCTTGTCAATGTAGCCGCGCTCCAAAATTTTTTTCATTGTCCATTTAAAATTAACGTTGTACACCCACATAAGGCGGACAATTTTTCTGTCGCCGTTGGTACGAATTTTGCGGTAGTCTGCCTGTTCGCCTTGCACAAAGTTTTCTATGAAGTCGGGGCTAATTTCCGGTGAACGTCCCGTAATAAAGTTTGGCATCTTGTCGGCGTTTTCCTGCGCGAAGTACGGCTCCAGTACGCGGTAAATATCCAATTTATCGGCGTCACGAATCAGCTTGGTAAAAAGCAATTTACGCTCGTCATCTGTAGGCGCGATTAATTTTTTATTGTGATTCTGAATTGCAAATTGCACAACTTCATAATCGTCTTTACTAAGCTCGTTGAAAAAATCTAAGCCGCTGATAACCTGCAAGGCAAGCTCGGCATGATCTTCGGACTGCGTGTCGTTGAAAGTTTTATATTTCTGATACTGATAAAATCTTCCCACGTCGTGAAAAAGACCGATAATCTCGGCAAGCTCGGTATCGTGCGGCGAAAGATTTAAATACTTCGCAAGCTCTATGCAATTTGCCGTAACGTAGCCGGTATGTTTTTCCTTAAGCAAAATGCCGTTTTGAACTTCTTCATCATCGGTATAAAAACTTTTCATGTACGCCGTCATCCACGCGTGCATTTTTTTTAAAAGTTCCTTCAAAAATTTTCACCACTCTCAAACAATTTTTTTATTAAATGATATCAATCTTTTCATCGGTATGCGCCGTCAAAATATCTTTGGTAATTTTCCCGTCTTTAACCAAAATTTGACGTTCGGCGGTTTGTGCAATATCCGGCTCATGCGTTACTAAAATTATTGTCGATCCTGCCGCATGCAAGTCACGAAAAATTTGCATAATCTCAAGTGTCGATTTAGTATCCAAATTTCCCGTCGGCTCATCCGCCATGATAATAGAAGGTTTCATAGCTATTGCCCGCGCTATCGCAACACGTTGACGTTGACCGCCGGAGAGTTCACTGGGTAAATGTTCTGCGCGGTCGTCAAGCGAAACTTTTTTCAACGCGTCAAGTGCAAGCGCTTTTCTGTCTTTTGAACTCAATCCCGCGTACACGGCAGGCAACGCGACATTTTCCAAACTTGTCAATTTCGGCAGGAGATTAAAATTTTGAAACACAAAGCCGATAGTTTTATTTCGTATTATCGCAAGTTCGTCGTCCGAAAGTCCGCTTACCTCTTTGCCCAAAAGTTTGTATGAACCGACAGTGGGGCGATCAAGACAGCCCAAAATATTCATAAGCGTTGACTTGCCGGAGCCGGAAGGTCCCATAAGTGCGACAAATTCACCTGAGTCAATTTTTAAATCGACGCCGTTCAATGCCGCAACAATTTCACTGCCCATTTTGTAAAGCTTTTTCACGCCGGTTATCGTCACAACATTTGACAAGAGAATTTCTCCTTCGCCGAAAAAATTTTGAAGTGAATTATAACATAAAAAAATTTCAGAATAAATATTAAGCGGCGTCATCTGCCTAAAAATCTTTTCAAGCCGTTCAAAAAAGGAAAGTGATTTTTGTTGCAGAAATTACATTTAAAAATTTGTAGGAGCTGAATTGATTGAACTTAAAAATAAAAGCGCATATAAACAATATCGCGTTGCCACATACGATTTTTGATTTACCCTTCGCATTTATGGGGGCGATTTTGGCAACAGGCGGAAATGTCGACGCACGGACGCTGATTTTGATAGCCATTGCCGTAACTTCAGGCAGAGCGGCGGCATTGGCGATTGACAATTTGGCAGATTTAAAATTTGACAAACGTCAGCCGCGTATGTCAAAGCGTGCAATGGTTAGAGGCGTAATTTCAAAACGCGAGGTAAAAATTTTTATAGCGCTGTGTCTGCTTATAATGATTGTAACCGTCGCAATGTTGCCGCCGATATGTTTAAAACTTTTACCTCTTGCCGCGTTGACTTTTATAATTTATCCATTCACAAAGAGATTTACCGGCTGGTGTCACGTATTTTTAGGCGTGGCGATCTCAATGGCACCTGCAGGCGGCTGGGTAGCGGCAGGCGGCGAAATTTTTTCACCGGCGATAATCTTTCTCTGCCTTGCGGTAATTTTATGGATGGCGGGTTTTGACGCAATGTACGGCGCTCAAGATGAAAAATTTGACAAGTCACAACACCTGCACTCACTGACTACAGAATTTGGCGCTAAGAAGGCTTTTCAAATTTCAAAAGTCTTTCACATAATTTGCGTGATATGTTTCGCGGCAGTAGGCATTGTTTTAAATTTAGGCGTGCTGTACTTTGTCGGCGTATTAATCGCGGCGTTGACATTAATTTATCAGCACAGTATCGTTAGCCCGACAAA
Source organism: uncultured Selenomonadaceae bacterium (assembly GCA_905235425.1). Classification (GTDB taxonomy): domain Bacteria; phylum Bacillota; class Negativicutes; order Selenomonadales; family Selenomonadaceae; genus Quinella. The sequence continues at coordinate 1,186 of CAJOKY010000056.1, read as the reverse complement.
TTTTTCTCAGATAACGCAAGCTTACTTTATGCGAAACGGCATTGTATCATTAGCGATTTTGCTTTTCACGTGGTTTAGTTTTTGAAGGCGGGAAGGTTATGCCGATTTACAACGCGCAGATTTTAAAGATTGACGCGAAGGAAACGCGCAGGTACGCGGGCTTAGTTCGTGCAAAAAATTTTGATGAAAAAAATATTATCGACGCGTGCGACGAGGCAATTTTACTTTTGGACGTACGCGGCATTTGGAATATTTACGATTACGACGCGGAAAACGGCACCGTAACCCTTAAGAATTTCAACGATGACGGCGTGGGATATTATACCGAAGATCTGCAGGGCTTGCAGTTTACGAAATACGGATTTGCGATATTCGGCGGCAAGCAGACTTATTATTACAACATAGAGGACGGGCTCATTTACGTCTATCATCAGGACGTAACGAGCGAGGACGCCAACGAATACGGTTTCGTCCGCGAGCTGTTCGGCAAAGCCCCTCAATACATAGCGGCGACGCCCGACGGGGCCTTCCCAAACCACGCGCCCAACCCGTTCGAGCCGGCCGGGCGCACCCTGGTCTGCAAGACCGTCCGCGAACTGAAGGCCGACGCCGGAGTCATCTACGACGGCGACGCCGACCGCATGATGCTGATCGACGAAAACGGCGACTTCGTCCGCCCCGACCTCATGATCGGCGTGATGGCCCTGCCCTTCCTCAGGGAATGCCCCGGCGCCACCATTCTCCACGACATCCGCACCTCGCGCGGCGTCACCGAATTCCTCAAGGAGGCCGGCGCAAAAACGGCCATGTGGAAGGTCGGCCACGCATTCGCGAAGGTCAGGATGCGCGAGATCAACGCGGTCTTCGGCGGCGAACTGGCCGGGCACTACTACTTCCGCGACTTCCACTGGTGCGACTCCGGCGAACTCGCCTCGCTCGTCGCGCTCGGCGAAATCGCGGCGGCGCTTCGGAAGGGCACGGCCCTCAGCGCCCTCGTCAGGCCCGTCGACCGCTATGCCAACACCGGCGAGCTTAACTTCCGCATCGAGGACAAGGCGGGGACCATGGAGAGGCTGCGCAGCCACTTCGTGTCGAAGGCCGAGCCGGAGGCGCTGCACGACTTCGACGGCTACCGCATCGAGTACCGCGACTGGTGGTTCAACGTCCGCCCCTCCAACACCGAGCC